>NZ_BCMR01000005.1:0-58855 GCF_001653015.1 Rickettsia sp. Tenjiku01 | reverse complement strand
TGAAATGCATTGAATTAGGTGACATTTTTTAATTTTTAAATAATATATCTCATATCGTAAATGGGTTGGTTAAAAAAATAAAACATTTCTTATAAATATCATCTAATTCAATGCATTTCACTATAAACCAAGGATTGCATTGGTTTTGTGGAAAATACTCTCACTTTTGACAGAAGTTTCAACACACCGAAATAGCATTTTGCCATTCCGGTTATGATTTTAAAAAAGTCAATTAAACTTTACTTCAGGTGGCAATGACATTAATATTGCTTCGACATTTCCATCGGTCATTAAGCCAAATTTAGTACCACGGTCATATAGCAAATTAAATTCTACATATCTACCTCGCCTTATAAGCTGGTATTCTTTCTGCTCAGCTGTCCAAGGTAAAAATAACTTACTTCTAACGATTTCAGGATATACCGACAACAAAGCCTTACCTACGTCCTGTGTAAAGGCAAAATCCTGTTCAAAATTACCGTTATTTAAGTAATCATAGAATATTCCGCCTACTCCTCTCGGCTCTTTTCGATGCTTTAGATAAAAATATTCATCACATTGCTTTTTGAATTTAGGATAATAGCTAGAATCATACTTATCGCACGCTTCTTTAAAAGCTGCATGAAACTTTACAGTTTCGTTTTTTTCCGGATAAAAAGGTGTTAAATCGCCACCGCCGCCAAACCAACTTTTAGAAGTTTCTATATAACGAGTATTAAAATGCATAGCGGGAATTAGCGGCGATTTAAGATGTGCGACTAATGAAATGCCTGTTGCAAAGAATTTTCCGTCTAGCTCTGCTCCTGGAATTTCGCTGCGGAATTCGGGAGAAATTTTACCAAATACGGTAGATATATTAACCCCGACTTTTTCAAATACTGCTCCTTTCATGAGAGACATGACACCGCCACCGCCGCCGTTACGTTGCCAGCTTGAGCGTACAAACTTAGCCGGTTTTAAACCTTTGGTTTGTGCATATTCTTCTTCGATTTTTTCAAATTCTTTGCACAATAAATCACGTAAATTAGTAAACCAACTACTTGTTATTTCTTTATTTTCTATGTTCATAATTATTAAGCAACGATTTAATTACTTTCCTCATCATATACATAATCATTAAAAATACGGCAGCAATAATCATAATATAAAAAGCCGGAGCATAAAATAAGCCTGTGCGCTCTACAAGCCAACGAGAAATAATAGGTGAAGTTCCGCCGAATATTGCTATTGCAAAATTGTAGCTGAAAGCAACACCGGTAAATCTTTGTTCTGCCGTAAACAAGGATATAACGAGTATATAAGCTGTACCTGCTATGCTTCCTGCAAGCATACCAAGCATTGTAAGAGCTATAATTTGTTGCCACATCTCTTCTGTCGACATAAGTAACATGGTCGGTAAAATCAATATCAAGATAGCAATACCAACAAGCATTGCCATTTTAAATTTTCCGATAATATCGGCAGTACCGCCGGCAAGCGGCATCGCTATCATCGCAATAAACGAACTATACGCTAAATATGATAAAGCAATAGTATTACTAAGATGCATTACATTATAATAGAAAACATTTATATATGTTTTTACTAAATACATAACGCTGCTAGCGATGGCACCTATACACATAGTTAAAAACATCGATCTCCAAGCAGTTCTAATTACATTGGAAAAAGGTGCTTTAAGAATTTGTTTCTTTTTCTCAAGCATTTTAAAAATCGGTGTTTCCGATACGCGCAATCGCAAGTAAAATCCTGCAAGACCCATAAATCCGCCAAGCAGAAAAGCAAAACGCCAAGCAAAATCTATATGAGAGAAATAACGTTCTATTATAATACCGATAAATGTTGCAATTAAGGTACCGGCGATATTTGAACCATGTACAAAACCTGCCGTAAAACCCGGTCTTAAATTTTGACGATGTTCAAGGATAAAAATAGCCGCTCCTGTTCCTTCACCGCTAATACATAAACCTTGAATAAGCCGCATTATAACTAGAGTTATAGGGGCATAAATCCCAATACTTGCATATGAGGGTATGAGACCCATAATAAAGGTCGGAATAGTCATACCTAGCATCGAGATTATTAAAGCGATACGTCTACCGTATCTATCACCGATATAACCGAATAATATGCCTCCTATCGGTCTTGTCAGAAAGCCAACCGCAAATACTCCAAGGCTTAGAAGAATTCTAATGAATTCTGATTTGTCTGGAAAAAAAACTTGTCCAATAATCAGCGAAAAAACTGAATATACCGTAAAGTCATAATATTCGAGTACATTACCTGAAATAGCAGATAAAAAAATGAACTTAGACCTATTATTCATCGAGCTTTAAATAACTTAATTACTATAATTAGTTATTATAGACAAGTTACATCATTTATAAAGTGTAATTTATAATATTTAATTGTCGGCATTTTAATTCTTGTGGTGATAGTAATATGTTTTTGTGGTTATAAGTTCTTGTTTAATAAACAACCTGAATCAGTTGCAAATGATTTTGAAAAAGAATTAGCAGAATGTGATAAAGCTATAAAACAAAATCCGAATGATGCATACTGGGACTTAGATTTCTTGAAAAATATGAGTTGGTCCTTGAAGTTTATAACAAAGCAATTGCACTAAACCCTAATCATTTTCAGGCTTATCTTAATAAAGGAGCGGTATTAATTCAGTTGGGAAAATACGATTTAGCTTTAGAAGCTTATAATAAGGTAATCGAAGTAGATCCAAGTCATCCTTATGCTTATAACAATAAAGCAGAAATATTAAGAAAGCTTGAAAAATACGAACTAACACTTGAAGCATACAATAAAGCAATTGAAATTGATCCTAATTATTCCGATGCTTATTTTAATAAGAGTAAATTATTCGATGAACTTGGAAATTACGAAGCAGCTCTTGAGGCATATGATAGAGCACTCACATATAGGCATGATGACGATTTAGATTATTCTGACATATATTATAATATAGGAACAATTTTGAGTAGGCTTCAAAAATATGATTTAGCTGTTAAAATGTATAATAAAACAATACAGCTTAATCCTGATGATTTTAGAGTTTACATGAATAAAGGAATAGTTTTAGGAATTCTTAAAAATATAATTTAGCATTAAAATGATGCAGCACTTAAATTAAATATCAATGATTATAAAGCACTTCTTAATAAAGGCCTTACTTTGAAAAAATTAGGCAAATACGATTGATCTCTTGAATCATACAACAAAGCATTAGAATTAGAGCCAAATGACTTTGAGACACAAGCTCAAATACAAACATTAGACATGCAAAAGGCTAAATAATAGTCATAATTTATTATGACTATTATAACGTACATATTAATTTGGTCATTATTATTATAATATACACGTTATAATGGTCAAGCACTTATAACTAGTTATCCTCTAGTGGTACCGGAATTCCTACTTTTGTAAGTTTAGCTCCTTTTGGCTTTTTAATTCCTGCAAATTTCTGTTCTTCTTGTTGTTTTCGTAGTTTTTTCCTATTTTTGCAGCTTCTCTGCTACCTTTAAGAGCACTTTTTACGGGCTTTGTGTTAATATTCGTAACACCTTTTGAAGTCTTAATACTTCAAATCTTTATCAAAATATTTTACGTCTGTAGCAATACTTAAATGGTAAACTCCGATACCTTTTTGTATAAACTGATTTTGTAAAGCTTTACCTTCTAAATAAAATCACCTACTTCTCCAACTTTTGTACCACTAAGATCATATGCGTAAAGTTTTTCTTCATGGAAATCTAGGTTGTTTAAAAAGTTCTCTATAGAATTCTTATCATTAGTAAAATTGCCTAATTCATGGGTGCCTATAATTTTCTCTTCTTTGCTTACTACTTTTTAATAATTCCAAGATAGGCTAGAGCTTTTTTAAACTTACCCAAATTACGCTTTACCTCAACTTCTACGGGTCTAGAAAATTCTTTTTCTTTTACTTCTTCAACTTCTCCTATAACTAATTGCCCATCTATGGGGCTGCCCAGTTCATCTTTAAAATGAATTAATTTGGCATTTTACTCTATTTAATTCAGTTTCTTCAGTTTAAAAATGTAGATGTTTTTTTCTGGCATAAATTCCTCCTTGAATAAATTGTGGTTTATTTCAAGTGTAAAAGAGTAAATTAAATTTTTGCAAGAAGTTTTTATTGTTTGTTATTTCTCAATAAATAACAAATATTAAGAATTAAAAACTACTGTGCCATCTAGCCGCCATCTATCAAGAGTCCACTACCTGTTATTAATGATGCTTTTTTGTCACATAAGAATATTACTAAGTTTGCTATTTCATTAGCTTCTACTTTTTTCGTAGCTTGAGATTTAAGGATTACATCCCTTAACGCTGATTCTTCACTGATATGTCTAGTTTTAGCAGTATCTGCTATTTGATTCCTTACTAATGGTGTGTTGACGTAACCGGGACAGATAGCATTAACTGTAATATTATTCTCAGCCACTTCTAAAGCAACGGTTTTGGTAAGCCCAAGGATACCGTACTTTACTGCTACATATGCCGACTTGAAAGGTGATGCGACATATGCATGAGTAGAAGCGATATTAACAATTCGCCTGAAGCCGTTTTTTTCATAATCTGTATTGCGTATTTTGTAGTATAGAAAGATGCTATTAAATCTATACGCAAAATTTGCTCCCATTTATCTTCAGGAAATTCATCGATGCATTATTTACTAATATTTCTATTTTACCGAATTCTTTTATTATCCTCTCAAACATAGAATGAATTTCATCAGGTTTTTCCAAATTTATTCCTTGATAAAATACAGCCCTTGCCCCAAGTTCTTTCAATTCTGTTGAAATTGTGGCTACTTCATCTTCTTTTGCAAAACCGTTTTTGCAAAATGTTTTGCTATCTCAAGCCCGATGCCGCTAGTAGAACCGGTAATAACTGCTACTTTGTCTTTCATTTTTATCTCCTTATAAAATATGCACTGTCATACCGTGGCTTGTACCAGCCAGCTAAATCGTCATTGCGAGCAGAGCCATAGGCTGCTTGGCAATCTCAGAACTTTGGCACTAGATTGCTTCGTCAATTACTTACGTAATTTCCTCGCAATGACAAGAAAATTAGAACCATGCAACAAAGCTGATCAAGTCACGGGATGACATATTTAATCAAGTAATATTTGTCTTTTATTTAAAAGTAACTTATATTAGATTACATTTAAAGAAATAATGTATAAATCTATGGAAATTGTTAATAGCGTTGATGCATCTGTATCTTGCCAGGGCAAAGAACCTCCATATGACCATCCGAAAGTTTATTTAGAGATAGATAAAAAAAAAAAGGAAGTTATCTGCCCATATTGTAGTAAGAAATTTAAACTAGTAACAAAATGACTATAAAATTTCTGTCAGAAAGTACTATCAACCAAATTGCTGCCGGTGAGGTTATAGAAAGGCCCGCATCGGTAGTAAAGGAATTAGTTGAAAATGCTGTTGATGCAAGTAGTACTAAAATAGATATTATTTTAGAACGTGCCGGTAAAAATCTAATCATTATTTCCGATGACGGTATCGGTATGACTGATAAGGAATTAGAAATTGCTGTTGAACGTCATACAACTTCTAAGTTTGATGAAAGCGATTTTCTAAATATTAATACTTTTGGTTTTAGGGGTGAAGCACTGCCGTCTATTGCTGCTATTAGCAAAATGCTAATTACTTCTAAAAAACGAGATGCCGACAAAGCATTTCAGATTAAGTTAATCGGTGGCAATGAAAAACAAGTTACTATTTCTGTGCATAATGAAGGTACTAAAATAGAGATACGTGATTTATTTTTTGCAACACCTGCACGTTTAAAATTTCTTAGAGCCGATAAAACAGAACTTGCAGCAACTGTAGATGTGGTTAAGAAAATCGCTCTAGCACATCCTAAAATTTCTTTTAGTTTAACACATGACGGCAAGAATTTATTAAAATTAAAGGGACAAAATAAAGATGCTGAAACTAACCTAAAACAGCGTATAATTGATGTAATAGGTGATGATTTTATCAAAAACACCGCTTATATAGACTTCAAAACACCTGATTTCTCTATTTGCGGCTATACTAGTAGCCCGACATATAATAGAGCTTCAAGTGAAGATCAGTTTTTATTTATTAATAATAGACCAGTAAAAGATAAATTATTACAGGTAGCTTTAAGGGTAGCATATCAAGATTATTTAGCTCGTGATCGTTATCCGCTATGTGCTATATTCTTACAAATCGATCCGCAACTTGTTGACGTTAACGTACATCCGGCAAAAGCAGAGGTTAGGTTTCATGACCCGAATTATGTGCGAAACTTATTAATAGAAGCAATTAAAAATGCTTTAACAAATAAAAGCCATGTTACTTCTACTACTATCGCCTCTGATGCTCTTGAGTTATTTAAAAATCCTTTAGTTAACAAACAATCGCCAGTAAGTAAAGTTATAAATGTTAATAGTAAATCGGCAGATTATAGACCTACTACTCATTCTACACTTAATACAGTTCCTCAAAATCATGTTTGTCAAAAATTAATCGATACATTATCACATGCTAAAATAGAACAAGAAGTAGAAATTTGTATAGAACATGAACAGCAAACCCATAAACAATATAAACTTGGGGTAGCTAAAACACAACTTCATACGACTTATATTATTTCACAAACCGAAGATAGTATAGTGATTACCGACCAACATGCAGTACACGAACGTTTAGGGTATGAAAAAATAAAAGATTACCTTAAAACGGAAGAGTTAATCAAACAGCGTTTGCTTATCCCTGAGATAGTAGAACTGCCAAATGAAAAAAAAGCAGATTGTTTATATGACCATAGAGAAAAACTATATAAACTTGGTTTAACTCTAGAAAAATTCGGCGAAAAATCTATTATAGTAACTGAAATTCCAAATATCCTTGGAGATGTAAACGTACAAAAGTTAATTCAGGATCTCGCCGATCATTTATCGGATTTTGGCAAGAATATAGCTTTGACAGAGTTAATCGAGCATGTAACGGAAACTTATGCCTGTCATTACTCTATTAGAGCAGGACGAAAATTATCGGCAGATGAAATGAATGCCTTACTGCGTCAAATGGAAAATACGCCGCTTTCAGGTCAATGTAATCACGGCAGACCTACTTATATTGAGTTGAAGCTTAAGGATATCGAACGCTTATTTGGACGGTAACTTGTTTAATTTGAAAAATTGGCGTCATTGCGAACGACTAAAAGGAGTGCGGCAATCTCGTGAAATTAAAACTAGATTGCCACGCTCCTTTTAGTCGCTCGCAATGACGTATCTCTCTTTATTTTGCAATGCCTAGTTTTTACTTGACTATTTTTCAATTTCGTTTTATTCTACTTTTCTTAGAATTATAAAATAATATCTTGATTTAAGGTGTCAGCTAATGGCAAAGAAAAATAAAAATGTTTTGGTAAGGCTAGTAAGTACTGCCGGCACAGGTGTTTTTTGGGTAAAGAAACGTAATCCGAAGACCCAAACCGAGAAGCTTTCTTTTCGTAAGTATGATAAAGTAGTTAGAAAACATGTTCTTTTTAAAGAAGAAAAAATAAAATAATTGTAAGTAATATATATGGCAGTAAAAATTCGTTTAGCTAGAGGCGGTGCTAAAAAGCGTCCTTTTTACCGTGTAGTAGTAGCTAACGCAACAGCACCTCGTGACGGTGACTTTTTAGAAAAAGTCGGAACTTATGATCCAATGCTTGCTTCAGATAATAGTGAGCGTGTTGTTTTAAAAAAAGATCGTATAGAATATTGGCTTGGCACCGGTGCTAAACCAACTGAGCGAGTCGCAAAATTTATTGAGCAAGCGGGTGTTACTCTTCCTGAGAAAGTTAAAAAGGAAATGGAAGTGAAAGCAAAAAACCGCAAAGCTAGACTAAGTAAAAAGGAAGCTAAAGAAGCTTAGTTTATAGTGTATTTTCGTCATTGCGAGCAGGCATTGACTGTGTGGATCAATTCAGCCCCTGTCATCTCCCGCTATTTGATTGCGGGATTTAGTAAATTTGACTATTACAAGTTATTTTTCTAGATATTGTGGTCAAGCCACGGGTATGACAGCACATATCTCTTCTCTATAATCATATTAATATGCCGGATTAGCTCAGTGGTAGAGCAACCGCCTTGTAAGCGGTAGGTCATCAGTTCAAATCCGATATCCGGCACCATCAAAATTTTTCTTGTCATACTGGGACTATCTTTAATATAGATACCAAATCGTCATTGCGAGTAGCTGTAGGCTGTGTGGCAATCTCATGAAATAATAACAAACTTCCTGAGATTGCTTTGTCGAATTACTGTGTAATTCTTCTCGCAATGACGATTTACCGATCCATGCAAGCAAGCTTTCACAAGAATTATATAGAAAAAACATACAATAGGTGACATCCTTTAAAATTTTTATATATGATAGTAATCGATAAAACATCTTATAGAGCTGTGGGATTTGATAAACGTATTAAATTCCTAGTGCTACATTATACACAGTGTGATTTTAAGCAGTCTTTAGATTTTCTAACCGGTGAAAAGTTAAGTAGCCATTATTTAATAAACAATGAAAACCCTGAACATATATTTCAATTAGTAGAAGAGCGTGATAGAGCATGGCATGCTGGAGTAAGTTACTGGCAAGGTCATGAGCGTATTAATGATACATCAATCGGTATTGAAATCGTAAATCCTGCTTTTGAAGTAAATGCAAAAAACAATGATATAGTTTGGCTACCCTATTCGGAAAGGCAAATTAATAGTGTTATAAGTTTGTGTAAACAGATTATTGCTAGATATGATATTAAACCTACTAGAGTAGTTGGGCATTCTGATATTGCTCCAGGTAGAAAACAGGACCCTGGCCCGTTATTTCCTTGGAAACTATTATATGATAACGATATTGGAGCTTGGTATGATGAACAGGTGTTTAACGATCTATTGCCGCAAGTCGACATAACCGATATTGCAGCAATTCAGCAAAAATTTATTACATACGGTTATAAACTTGAAGTTACCGAAATTTTAGACTCTAAAATGAAAGATATTATAATTTCGTTTCAAATGCATTTTCGTCCTAGTAATTTTTCTGGCGATTTGGATGCTGAAACCATAGCAATTTTAGATGCATTAATATTGAAATATAAATCTGAATTAATATGATAAGATTTATAACTATACCAGATTTTGCGGATTATCAAGTTACTTTGAAATTAATGGAAGATTACGTTAACAAAGTAATTAGTGATCATGAGCCGGAAATTATTTATTTAGTTGAACATTCGGAAGTATATACAGCCGGTACTAATTATAAACAAGAAGAATTATTAAATTACGGTGATATTCCGGTAATTTACACAGGACGTGGCGGTAAATTTACTTTTCATGGACCGGGTCAGCGTGTTATTTATCCAATTCTTAATTTAGCTTCACCAAATCGACACAAAGATTTAAAGCTATATATAAAAATGCTTGAAGAATGGATTATAAATAGCTTAAATTATTTTGGAATTAAAGCATATATTATTAAAGATAAAGTAGGAATTTGGGTAAAAGTAAGGAAAGATGAATTTGCTAAAATTGCTGCAATAGGTGTTAGAGTAAGAAAATGGGTTACATATCACGGTGTAGCTATAAATATTTCAACAGATTTAAGTAAGTTTAGTGGGATTATTCCTTGTGGACTTGAAAATTCTTTAGTAACATCTTTAAATCAGTTAGGGATTCATATTGAAATGTCTGAATTTGATAAAATTATTCAAATTGAATTTAATAAAATATTTAAATGATCAGAAAATGTTTACTCACAATTTTTGCTCTTTGGGTTGGTGGTTTTGGTTATTATTTATATTTAATAAATTCTTATAAGCTTAATAGTAATACCACTAATGCAATAATAGTATTTGCAGGAGGAGGACATAAAATTGAAACCGGTATTGCTTGGCTTAAGGCAGGTTATGCACCTATATTATTTATTACTGGTATAGAATCTACAGAGCAATTAAAAATTTTGTTAAAGGAACGTAATGTTATAGAACAGCAGGTAATATTTGCTTCAAATAAAATAATGTCTGAAGAAGATAATATTAAGAAAGTGGTTGATTTTATTGTAACTTACAATCTTACTTCAATAATTTTAGTAGAGCATAATTATAATATGCCTTTTATGCTAAATAAGCTTGAAAAAGCGATTCATTCTTCTAATACTATCTATATAGTACCATATCCTGTTTTTTCCAAACAAAAATATGATGTGTTATTAAAATCCTATCATCGTTATTTAATGAGTATACTCGTTTAATTTGCTTCTTTACTCTTTTCCAGTTCAATATTTTAGAACGACTACGCCAAATAATGCAGAAATTAAGAGCCTATTATTACTGCAGCTCTCATAGAGTTTGAAGGGCAGCTGCTCTCAAACGTAAAATACTACCTATAAATAAACTTAGGGTAAATCCAATCCCTTCAAGTATAGCTATAGAATAAAATTTTAACCATGAAGTATCACTTGGTAAATTACAGAGTTTAAATTTTACAAATGGATATGAAAATAGCATAATACCTAATTGCTTACCTACAAATAAACCAAATATTATCCCATAAATTAAAGCAAGTATTGAGTTGGAACAAATGCCTTTAAATGCAAAATATTCTAAAAGGATACCGGAATTCATAAATACAAAAAGCGGTAAAATAAGGTAATTTACAAAAGGACAAGTTAAGTTTTCAAGTTTTTTAAAAGAAGTGTTAAATTCTCCTTTTATATTAACAGGTATAAAAAGTGCTATAATGGCTCTGCATAAGGTATCGTGAATACCTGACTCCACCATACTAATCTATAATAATAAACCTACAATTATATAATAAAATAATTGTTTAACTTGTCGATAATTCAATATAAACAAGATGAATATAATTATAGAGGAAATTAATAGTGCCGGAGTATTGATTGTTTTAGTATAAAACAAAGCTAGTATAATTAACTCAAAAGCATAGTCAATTAATGAGAAACCTATAATAAAAGCTCGTAATTCTAAAGATATATGTCGGCTGAAAAAAGATAACATACCAAGAACAAAAGTAGTATCAGTTGCGATAGGAATAGCCCATCCTTTTATTAATCCCGGTTTATCGTAATTAAAAAACATGTATATTAAGACAGGAATTACCACACCTCCAAGGGTTGCCGCTGCAGGCAATATTATATTTTTATGTTCACCTTCTACTAGGTGAAATTTCATCTCTAAACCTATTAATAAAAGAAGAAAGTCATGAGACCGTCATTAACTAACTCTATAAAAGTTGTTTTTTGTACTTTTATAAGCTTGTATAATAAGTGTAAGAAGATATAATTATTAATTACAAAAAAATATCTAAGCAATTCTTATGTTAGCAGAACAGCAAACCGAATGGATTATCAGCAATAACCTTGTAAATAAGGGATGGCATATAGATAATGATACTAAAAAGAATGTTTATTTCCAAAAACCAAAATCAAAAACAGAACAGAAAGATTAAAAGGAAAAAGACCGGATCATATCTTATATGAAAGTAATAATGATAAACCTATTGCAATAATAGAAGCAAAAAAACAGGAGTGGATTTAAGGCAAGCTTTAGATCAAGCAACGGAATATGCAAAATTGCTTGATGTACCTATAGTGTTCGCAATGAATGGAGCTTACTGCGAAGCTCGTTTTGTTGCTAATAATAAAGAGCTTATATTAAACGGTGATGAAGTAAGGGAATTACTAAATGAAAAAAAATTATTATCTGCTTTTTTAGAAGCAAGCAGTAATGAAATTTGGACTATACCGAAAGAAATTAAAGTATCACGTGAAGAATTAATATCGATATTTAAAAACTTGAATAATCTTTTAAGAAATGAAGGGCTCCGAGCAGAAATAGAAAGGTTTAGCGAATTTGCAAATATATTATTCTTAAAATTATTAAGTGAAAACAACGAAAAATCCTGGTGGAATAATATCAAAGCACAATCAAACGATGATATTATCGGTTACATTAATAGCTATGTTATAGAACAAATTAAGAATAAATACGGTGATGATGTTTTTACGCCTATTTCTCTAGGCAATTACATTACTCTCCGCCACATTATCGATGCAATTGATCCTCTTATTTTATCTACGATAGATACAGATATAAAAGGCGACGTATTCGAGTATTTCTTAGAAAAAACTACATCAACGGAAAAATGATTTAGGCGAATATTTTATACCGAGAAATATCGTTAAAACCATTATTAATTTGGTTGATCCTAAATTTAAAGAAACAATTTATGATCCTTTTTTGGTACCGGTGGGTTCTTAACTGAAGCTTTTAATTATATCAAAGAAAATAATATAATTAATACCGATGAAGATTTAGAAAAATTAAGATTTAATACATTATATGGGCGAGAGTTAACCAAAACCGCTAGAATCGCTAAGATGAATATGATTTTGCATGGTGACGGACATAGCGGAATTCAGTAAATAAATAGTCTTGAGAACCCTAATGATGTTAAACCCTTAACTGATCAGCAGTTAAAGTGTGATGTAATTGTTACTAATTGCCATTTTCTCAAACTTTTACTAAAAAAACTAGCAAAAACGGCAAAACTATAACAGAATATCATATAACTTCTCTTTTTAATAAAGGCATTGCAAAAAATAACGGTGATGCTGCTTGTGTTTTGCATTGCCTGCAAAATTTAAAAGAGGGTGGTAGAATGGCATTGGTAGTACCTGAAGGGTTCCTATTCAGAAAAGACACCGCTGCTGTTCGTCAATTTTTACTATCAAAAGCAAAGCTGTAACTCGTTATCTCTCTACCGCAAGGTACTTTTTTACCTTATACAGGAGTAAAAACGTCAATACTTTATTTTATCGATGTACATAAACCGAATAATCAAAAAGAATATTGGTTTTATGAGGTTAAGAATATCGGCGTTACGTCTAGACAATAAAAAAAGAAAAGTTGTCGGTATAAATGATTTAAACAGGCGCGGATGGAAAATTAAATTTATCTAAAATTCCTTTTATAGATCTCGATTTTTATCAAATAGCTAAAAAAGGATTGGTGAAAAACAATGATATTTTAATGTGTAAAGACGGAGCATTAACGGGTAAAGTGTGTTTTGTAGATGATAAAATTTTACCGCAAATAGAAGTAATGGTTAATGAACATGTTTATATTTTTAGAGGTTATACATCAATCTTATTTATTTTATTGTTTAAATAGCGATATAATTCAAAATCAAATTAATAAGAACTTAGCTTATAATAAAGGTGCTCAGCCTGGTTTAAATAGAGAACATATAAACTCAATTTATATTCCTCTTCTGTCTCTAGGAAAACAACAGAAAATTATTGAAGAATTGAATAGCTATCAAAAGATAATATAGGGGGTAAAACAGATAATAGATAATTGGCATCCTTATTTTGAAATAAATAAACAATGGGAAATTGTTAAATTTGGCGATATCGTTATCAATAAATTAAAAAGTAATATTTTATCTCTTGAGCATAAGGGGTATACAACATTAATAGTAGGTAAAAAAGGTAAAATGATTAACATTAATACTGCAATTAAGCGGGATATTCCAGTAATAGCAGCTGGTCGGGTTAGTCCTTATTCACATAATCAATATAATTTTAACGGTAACATAATCATTATTTCTTCATCGGGAGCATATGCTGGATATATTTGGTATCATAATTCACCAATGTGGACTTCAGATTGTAACGTAATTTATTCAATTAATGAAAAACTATTGTTAACTAAATATCTATATTTTATTTTAAAATCTCAGCAAAATATAATATACCAAAAGCAAGCTGGATCAGGTCAACCTCACGTTTATTTGAAAGATTTAGAGGATTTACAAATTCCTATCCCGCCTCTTGAAGAACAGCAAAAAATGGTAACAGAGCTTGATAATAATCAAAGTAAGATTGACAACCTTAAAAACTATATAAAACAATTTGAAAACAAACTAAAAACCACATTAAATTCTCGGCAATAATTGATGTACATTAACTACTTAAAAGATTTGATTGGTTTTAAGTCTGTAACTCCTAAGAGCGATGGGGCTATTGAGTATATTAATGATTTGCTTAAACAACACGGCTTTAAGACCGAAATAAAAATATTCGGTGATTCTAAAAGTGAGCAAGTCACTAATCTTTATGCTGTTTTCGGTAGCAATGAGCCTAATATTTGCTTTGTTGGTCATGTAGATGTAGTGTTGGCAGGCAATCATGAGCTTTGGCATAATGCGAGGCCATTTAAAGTTAGCCAGCAAGATGGTAAGATATATGGCAGAGGTGCGGTGGATATGAAAGGGGCTATAGCGTGCTTTCTAGCTGCCAGTTTAGATTTTATAAAAAATAATACCGATTTTAAAGGTTCCATTAGTTTCTTACTTACTAGTGATGAAGAGGGAAAAGCAAAGCATGGTACTAAAGAAATGCTGCAATATATTTATGATCAAGGATATAAGATAAATTTTGCTATTGTCGGTGAACCTACTTGTGAAAAAGAAATAGGCGATGCAATTAAGATTGGCAGAAGAGGAAGTGTTAACTTTAAATTAAATATAGAAGGCTTAAGCGGGCATGTAGCTTATCCTCATAAAGCAAATAACCCATTGCCTTGCTTAATAATAATATTGAATGAGTTAACAAATATAAAACTTGATGAAGGTACTGAATTTTTTCAACGTTCAAATCTTGAAGTAACGAATATCGAGGTCAGTAATAATACTTCAAATGTAATTCCGGCAAGTACGGAAGCATCTTTCAATATACGTTTTAATAATTTACATAGTGCAGAAACTTTAGCAAAACAGGTAGAAGAAATTATTAAACAGCATTGTAAAGAATATAAAGTAGATTATAAATTAGAATATAGTAGTTCTGCTGAAAGTTTTATTCAGAACCCTAGCGATAAAATAAAAGAATTTGCTAAAGTAGTAGAGCATACACTTAAAATAAAGCCTGAATTCTCTACAAGTGGCGGTACGTCGGATGCAAGATTCGTCAAAAATTATTGTCCGTTAGTAGAGTTTGGTTTATTATCCGAAACGGCACATAAAATAAACGAATACACAAAAATTAGCGATTTACAAAAATTATATGATGTGTATTATAACTTTTTGATGGAAATACTTTGATGTCATTCCCGCATAGGCAGGAATGACATAGAATCCATGCAACAAGGCCACCCTTTTACAGGAATGGCATTACCATACGCGGATGTGATGGAACTGGTAGACATGCAAGATTTAGGTTCTTGTGCCGTGAGGCGTGGGGGTTCAAGTCCCTTCATCCGTACCACTTAAATTTTCTCATAAAAAATAACATAAAATTTTTATGCAGCAATTTAGTATTTATCAAACAAGCGATGAATTGCTTCTAAAATCGATATTGCTTCTGATAGAAAAATGCTATCACTCTGATCTTAAAAGTGTGATATTAACTGCAGATGCAGATCAACAAGAAATGCTCAATAAAAATCTTTGGACTTATTCACGTAAGCAATTTATACCTCACGGTAGTAAACTTGACCCGCAGCCTGAAAAACAGCCGATTTATATTACCGATGAGTTACAAAATCCTAATAATGCTAGTGTGCTTGTTATTATTTCGCCTACAGATACAGGAAAAATTTTACAAGCAAAAGAGTATATAAGAGTTTTCAAAAGGATAATTATAATAACTGATTTACCGGAAGATTTAAAAGAATTAACAGTTAAAATAAATAAATTTACCGGACAGGAAAACAAAATAGATTGTTTTACTCAAAATCCTCGTGGAGCTTGGAATAAAGTAGTCTAATAAATTTATATTCTTTTACGTACAAATAAATATAATCCTATCGTTAAAGCAATAACCAAATTGAAATAACAAGCAAAAATAAAATCTAGATTTTTTGAAGCAAAATTTTGTAATATAAAATGAATTGAAGTAACTAGCAATACTGTTAAGGTAGAAAATAATACCGGCATAAACGTTGTTTTTTTGCTATAAGGATATCTCAAAAAAACTGCAAGTGCTACAAAAGGTAATACAAAATTGTATAAAGGCCAAATTATTCTTTGATGTGCTTCAGCAATTAATTTAATTTTTTTAGTAATGGCTAAATCATGAGGAGGGGCAAGTAATTCGCTTATATAATATTCGTTTGCTTCTTTATTATGTTTAGTTCTTTGCGATACTAAAGGATTATCATTTTGCAGTTTTATCATTAAAGAATCGAAAGTTAACTGAGTTAAATTACCGTTTACGTCATATTCTTGTCTTATGCCTTTATTAAGTTCAAAAATCGGGCTATTATCATATATATTAAGAGTACCTGAACCCGCAAATACTACTGATGGGTTATCAGCGTTGCGATTATCAAATATTATTACGCCGTTCATAATATTTCCTGCTGATTTTTTATCTATAAAAACAGTGATATCTTTCGTTACTTTATTAAAAGTTTTCTCTTCAATCATACTTGAGATATAATTATTCTTTATAAAGTTTAAACGTGATTTTAAGTTTATATGAGATAACGGCAGGATGTTAGAAGATATATAATAAGCAAGTAGCATAACTATTAATGCGACATATAAAGCAGGCAGTGCTAGCTGTACATTATTAACTCCTGAAGCTTGTAATATAATTAATTGTCGCTCGACTTTTAAATTATTATAGATATAGATCACGGTAATAACGATTATTACCGGTAACAGAATAAATAATAAAGTAGGAAGTACTAAAACTATTAAACTGAAGAAGTCCATAACTTTTATACCTTTATCAAATAAATATAAAAGTTTTAATATTTGCGTTATCCATACTATACTAGTCACTGAAAAAGTAACGACTATAAGCAGCGGTAAGATATTTTTTATAAAGTATTTTTGGTATAGTAGCATAATGTTTGTTTGGTTTTTTGATGTCATTCTCGTTTTTAGCTAGGAGCGATATCAAACGCTTTTCAAAAACTGTCCAGTACTATGGATGGTTAGATGGTTTTTGGGGGAACTCGTTCCCGGTTCATTTCAAAATAATTAAAAACCAAGTGTACTGTGTGAATCTAATTGTATTAACTCCAATGTGTCAGCATCGGGTTTTCTATAAATTAATACTAAATCCGGTTTAATATGACAATCTCTACAATCTTTCCAATTACCTATAAGGGCATGATCTCTCATATGTATAGATCATGTTATATCAGCAACCAAGTATCTAACTGCTTTCAGTAAAATATCATCCAAATTTATTCCACATTTAAACTGTGCAGTACATTTAATCGTTCTCATTTAAATCAGATAACAAATTATTGATATTACCAACATGAACTCATTTGCCGCTTCTTGCAGCTTTCATAGCTTTAATTGTTTCATCATTTGGGATAAGTGGCTCAAACGGCAATGCTTTTTCACGAGCAACACGAAATAACAGCATACGAACAGCATCAGATAAAGTAAGTCCCATAGCAGCAAGCACTAAAGCTGCTTCTTCTTTCACGTCTTCATTAATACGGGCTCGCACAATAGAATCAGCAGACATAAAAATCTTCTTTCAATAATGTAGCTACATTGTAGCGTGCATATTAAAAACTTTCAAGATTAAAAAACAAGTTTTTTATATGTTTTTTCTTAATTACTGCCTCATTAATAGACAATCCCCGATCTTTCTTATTATATGATTTGCAAAGATGTGATAAGTTAACTTACCTATCAGTATTGTTATAAATGCAATAATAATGCCGTAGATTATATCACTTGGGTAATGCATAGCAAGGCTTATGCGAGATAAAGACACGAGCATAATAACACAAATCATTAAGATTTTTAATGGTAATTTTGTATAATTCCAAGCAAAATACGTTACTAACACGCTAAGAGCTGCGTGGCTGCTTGGAAAGCTTGAAAAGCATCTTTCGTTTGCAGTATTTATTATGGTCATGAAACTATCTACAGGAAGACTGCAATAAGGGCGAGGGAAATTAACTGAAAATTTAAGAGCGGTAAAAATTAAACCGAATACCCCATATATTATACCGATTTCAACTAACTTATTATAATTGTGCCAGAATTTATTTTGCCGCTTCTTATCATTTTTGGTTTTCTTTAATTGAATATAAAAATATATACAGTATAAAATATATATTAAAGCGAAATTAGCGATATTAAAACAAAACGAAATTATTTTAAAAAAATAAGGTATAAAGCCGATATTAGTAATTTTATTCAAAAATAAGAATATTTCTTGATTTAAGCCGCAAAAATTATAAAAAACTTCAAACATTATTTTAAATATTTATGTTACAAGTAACAATACTTGGGTGTGGAGCATCTATAGGCGTACCGGTGATCGGGTGCGATTGTAGTACTTGCACATCTCCTTCAAAGTACAATAAAAGGACTAGATCAGCAATATATATTAACGATGAAAATAGTCAAATATTAGTTGATTTCGGTTTTGATATTAGAAATCAACTATTACGAGAAAAGATAAATAAGCTCGATTGTGCTATATTAACACATTATCATTCCGATCACGTTAACGGCATCGATGATTTACGAGTATTTACTTTTATGCAAGGCAAGCCATTTGAAATCTATACAGATCACGATAGTACGGCAAAGCTCTATACAAAATTTGATTATCTATTTAACAATAATTTATTTAAGCTTGGGCGACTGTTCACAACTCAATCTGTTAGTTTTTTTGATAAAATTAAGATTAATACTATCGAAATACAATTTTTTAGACAGCATCACGGTCCTATAGATAGCTTGGGCTTACGTATAGGTGATTTCGTTTATTCGCCCGATTTAATCGATTTTCCTCCTGAATCAGATAAATTTTTAAAAGATATAAAAATATGGATATTAGATTGTATGGATTATAAATCAAATCCGAATCATGCAGGGCTTGATAAAGTTCTAGAATGGCGTGAAAAATATAAACCTGAGCAGATATTATTAACCAATATGAGACACACAATAGATTATCATGAGATTACGAAAATACTTCCAAATAACGTTAAGCCGCTTTATGACGGTTATAAATTTACGGTCTAGTTTATGATTATTTTAGAAAAAGTTTGTAAGCGTTATGGCAAGAATTACGCAATTAAGAATATTGATTTAAGTTTTACTACTAAGGAAACTACTGTAATAATCGGTCCTTCGGGAAGCGGTAAAACTACTCTGCTTAGAATTTTAAATAATTTAGAAGAACCAAGTAGCGGTACTTTTTTGGTAGACGGGAAGAAGCTACTGCTTAAAGATAGAAGAAAGCTTCTTTTAAAAGTTGGTATGGTTTTTCAAAATTTTAATCTATTTCCGCATTTAACGGTAGGAGAAAACCTAATCTATACGCCGGTAAATGTTTTAAATTTGCCAAAAGAACAGGCAATTTCTATGGCAAAGGAATTGCTTGCAAAATTTAAGCTAACGCAAAAATTTGACTCATATCCGGCAAGCCTATCAGGAGGGCAAAAGCAACGCACCGCAATAGCAAGGGCTTTAATGATGAAGCCGAAAATTTTGTTATTCGACGAACCGACTTCGGCACTCGATCCTGAAAATATTAAAGATGTTATAGAGAATATAAATTTATTAAAAGCTCAAATGAGCATGGTAGTGGTCACGCACCATTTGAAGTTTGCAAAATTAATAGCGGATCGTGTTATTTTTATGGATCAAGGACAGATTTTAGCAAATCAGCCTGCCGAGGATTTTTTTAATAAACCGGCATCGCATCGAGCTAGGTTGTTTTTAGAGAATATCGGCGATTTAAGGTGATTTTCTTGATAAAGATAAAATGATAGCCTATAATTAGTATTAATTATAGGTATCCTCAATGAACTTAAAAAACTGGCTACGTCGTCTAAATAAGTTCGCAGGTAGCCACGTATTAAGGATACGCTCCGTTCCTAGTCTTGCAGACTCCTTGCTCTTTTCCAAGTTGATCTTCGTATAACTTTCTTCGTTTACTTGGAGTCAATAATGGAACATATTTATGCAAATCTAGCAGTTAGTATATCAGAATTTAAAAAAAGCCCTACTGCATTATTGGATAAGGCAAGTGGTGAGCCTGTTGCCTTATTAAATCATAATAAACCGACTGCTTATCTAATTCCAGCTGAATTATATGAGCAAATTATTGAAGCTTTAGATGACTAATATTTATTAGAGCTTGCTACTATTAGATTAAAAGATAAAGAAAAGGCAATAGCGGTTAATTAGTATATAATTTGTTTAGAAAGCTGGATTCCTGCTTTCGCAGGAATGACATAGAATCAATAAATAATATCGCCATATGAATAAAAAGCTTATCCTATTTTTTAGTATAATGTTACTATTATCACATCGTACATTTTTGGCATAGACATGAGTAGAATGACCGCAAAAACTAAAAAGCTTGAATTACAAGGAGGAGCAATTGCAATTTTATACACAGGTGAAGTTATTTATAAAACAACGTTTGGAAATCAGAAAGGTAATAGTGGAGTTATTTATGGATAAAACTTTATTTCCTTTAGCATCGGTTTCAAAAGCTGTTTCAGCAACGGCAATTGCATTAATGGTAGATCAAGAAAGTTGAGATTTTGATGAAAAATTCAAATTACCATACCTAAAAATGCTATTAGTCTTAATAATATTTTAAGCCATACAACAGGTTATCAATTCTCAGGAAATATTGAAATTGAGCAACGTTGCTAAAAAAACAACAAGCTAGTTGTAAACCCGGGCAATGCTATAAGTATAGTAACATATTTTAGTTTACTTGAAGAAGTTTTAAATTGTAAAAAATCAAGTTTAAATGCTGCAATAGATAATTTGCGTACAACGCTTAAAACGCAAGATATATAAATATTACCGCTAGGGCCAAATGTACAACTTATCCGCATTCTAAAGCAATAATAGACGGACAGGAGGTAATAACATTGCTGCCGTTTCCGCCTTATTACCCAAAGACGGTACCTGCATCTGTCGGTATTTTTGCATCGATAGATGGAATGATTGAAATATTCACACTTAGTTTTGGTTATAAACCGAATCTTATTGCTAAAAGTACTTTAGATCGTATGTGTAAAATAGTAAAATCAAACAAAGATGTTTTTGGATTTAAAATGGTAACCGATTTGGCCTATTGATCAAAAAATGATTGAGTCATATTATGTTCTTGGATGGCGTATTCTTAAAGTAAAAGGATGCTCAAATAAGGATTTAATTTTTCACTCAGGCTATATAATTAACGGTATTAATTCTTTTATTGGCTTTATACCGTCAGAAGAACTTGGAATTATTATTCTAGTGAACCAAGAAGGTAGTTTTCCACTTAAAAATGGGCTGGGACTTTGGTTTGATTATATAGATTTAAATTTATATACTCAGATAGAACTTCGTATACCTATTCTTTATTTACTTGTAGTATATTATATGAATAAAAAACTCATAAAACTTATTTTTATCATTTGTAGCACCGTAATTGTAACCGGTTTATTATACAAATATATCAATCAACATTATCCAAAATTTTTTAAAGCACCACAAAATATAGGGAGTTTTTGTGCGTCATTATTAATATTATTTAGTATAATTTACAGTACTATTAGCCAAAATGAAATACGCAGATTTTGTTTGCAATTAGCAATGTGGGCAGTAATTTTCTTAGTTATAATAACCGGTTATGCTTTTAGGTTTGAGCTGAACTACGCTTATCATAGAGTAATGTCTGCTTTAATTCCATCATATAAATGGTCTACTGAAGTCGGAGAAATTATTATAGCCCGTAGCAGAGACGGGCATTTTTATATCAATGCTTTTGTAAATAACGTTAAAATAAAATTTATGGTAGATACAGGGGCAAGTGATATAGCTTTAACTAAAGAAGATGCTCAAAAATTAGGCTTTGACTTAACTAAATTAAAATATACTAGAACTTATCTAACAGCTAACGGCGAAAATAAAGCCGCCCCTATAACCTTAAATAGTGTAGTAATCGGTACGGAATTTAAGAACATCAAAGGACATGTAGGTCTTGGTGACCTTGATATTTCGCTTCTTGGTATGTCGCTACTTGAGCGTTTCAAAGGTTTCAGGATTGATAAGGATTTATTGATCTTGAATTATTAAACTTCTTGCATAACTTGCTTCTAAAGGCAATTTGTACGTCGATCCTAATCCCTAATCTTCACGTATGTCTATATATGCTGCAGCGGCCAGTGCTTCCGTGTATCCTTTAAATTCCTCTCTATAAACTGCTTTGGAAAGATGTCTATTTTTTACAAATTTCCTTTTTATTAAGAAGTAGTTAAATTATTAATTATTTCTTGGCCTTTATATCAAAAAGTGCTAACATGCCTTTTTTTAATAAAAGGGGTTTTGTGTATAAATCTAAATATGACGAAATCAATTTGTTTAATGCTATTTACAATGAAGACATTAAGAAGATCAAAGAACTTGTCAATAATAAGATTATAATATTGATTTTGTTAAACTTTATCTACAAGATGCTTGTAATTTGAAAAAATTTTTAGAAACCGGTAAAAAAGAGCTAACAGAAGAGCAAAAAGAAAAATTAGAGCAAAAATTAGATAAACTAAACGATATGATTATCCCTTCTCTTAAGGATAAAATAGGGATAAAACGCTATTGAAATATAAAGAAATATATAATGATGACAACAATGAAGAATATCAAATATTAAAAGAGAAACTTAAAGTTTTGCCTGAGATAGTGCAAACAGAGCTTAATGAGATGTTGGGGATAATACATCTTATTGTGATGATATTTTGTGAATAAATATGGATACCAAATCGTCACGAGCTAAGCGACTAAAGACGTTGTTGCGTGGAGCAGTTTTTCCGTCATTGCGAGGAATTTTACAATAGTAAATTAACTAAGCAATCTTGGGAAGAATTCCTGAGATTGCCACGCTCACTAACGTTCGTGTGTAATGACGACTTGTATCCACTCAACACGATCTTTGCAAGAATGACATAAGAGCAGTGTTAAAACGGCATTTTAAAGCCTGGTGGTAATCTCATACCGTTTAAAGCTCCTGATAAAGAATTTTGAGAATCTTCATCACATTTTTGTTGAGCATCATTAAAGGCAACTTTAATTAAATCCTCAAGCATTTCTTTTTCTTCTGCTTTTAATAAAGATTCATCAATTGAAATCTTTTCAACTTCGCCTTTACCGGTTGCAATAACCTCAACAAGTCCGCCGCCGGCTTTACCGGTATATCTTGCATTTGCCATTTGTTCTTGAGCTTCTTGCATTTTCTGTTGCATTGATTGGGCTTGTTTTAAAAACTGATTAAAATTTACCATAATTCTATCCTATATATTTTTAGCTTTTAAGTAAAATATCCGAAATTGTTATATTTGGGAAATGTTTTTTAATTAAACCAAAATCGTTACTTGCTTCAATCTTACCAATTAACTGATTCTTTAAGGTTTGCTTGTTCTGCTCTTTTATTATTACTATCTCAAACTTTTCATTAGTAAAAGCAGATAACAAATCATCTATTTGTCTTTTTATTTTGCTTGTAACTTCAAGACTTACGAACTCTAATCTATTATTACTGAGATTTTTAAGTTCCGTATGATTGAGCAGGAAATAATATATATCTATCTCATTATTTTTATATAAATATTCAAGAAAATCTACAATTTCAAAATTTTTTTTTATTTCCGGATTAATTGATTGATTTAAATTTTGATTATTACCGTCAAAATCTGTAAGCAAGGGTAGCGACGTCGAATATATAGATTTTATAACTAACATTTCCGTTTCTGTTAGTTGGTTATAGGAAATTTTTATTTCCCCTACTCCCTTATTATATATTTGCCATAAGATTGATAAGTGCGGCAAGCTGGTTTTATCTAATATGTTTTTAGTTCTATCATTAAATGATTCATATATAGGCAAACTATAATTAGGTAATATTTTTACTTTATTAAGATAAGCAATAAAATCTGATGCCGATTCTATAAAAATCTCAAGATTAACCGAAGAACCGTAAAGTTTATTTATTAAATTTATAGCGTTTTCCGTCTCTCTGTGGATAATACATTCGACAAATTCTATTATAACCGAACTATCGACAAGCCCAAGCATTTGATTAATTACTTGAGGACTAATTATATTGTCAGATTTCACCGACATACTAGCTGCTTGATCTAAAATAGAGACTGCATCACGTGCCGATCCTTCCGATTTGTAAGCTATAATTCTTAGTGCTTCTATATCGGTTTTTAAATTTTCTTGCTTAGTTATATATTCAAGTAGCTTAAAAATCTCTTCAAAACTCAACCGCCTTAAATCATAACGTTGACATCTTGAGATAATAGTTGCAGGTATCTTTTGTACTTCCGTCGTTGCAAAGATAAATATTATATGAGGTGGTGGTTCTTCCAGTGTCTTAAGAAGTGCATTAAATGCCCCTTTAGAGAGCATATGCACCTCATCAATAATGAAGATTTTATGCTTACCTTGTAGGGGCTTATACTCGGCAGATTCTATAATTCTACGTATGTCATCTACGCTAGTTTTACTTGCCGCATCAATTTCGATTATATCAGGGTGATTATGATTATTAAAGCTGATGCAATTCGTACATTCCTCGCATGTTTTAATAGTCGTATTTTCGGTAATTAAAGCAGAACAGTTGACGGCTTTAGCAATAATTCGGGCGGAAGTAGTTTTACCGACTCCTCTAATACCTGTTAAAAGATAGCCTCCGGCGAGCCTATCGTTTAAAATAGTATAGCTTAAAACTTTGACTAATACCTCTTGCCCCTGAAGCTCGGCAAAGTTACTAGGACGATATTTCCTTGCAAAAGGAATATATTGATTTGATGAATTTATATCTAGCACGATAGTTATAAGACTTTATATAAAATTTATTTTGTATATGTTTTACTGAGAATTCCTACTTTCGCGGGAATGACATAAAACGAGCCGCCTTGCTGTAGAAATGACATCAAAATTAGAATAATGCTAGTAATGACCCATCGAATCCCACTCTGGCTGCTTCCTTTCAGACCTGACCGACTAAACAGGTACAATGCCCACTACTAGCATAATTAACATAACCTGTTTATTGTCAAGAAACAATATATTTTTTTTCTATTTCCGATTTTGTTAATCTTTTAGGAGGACCGAATATTTCAGGGTTTTTTATTTTAAACAAATCATCGGAAAATTTTTGTACTTTAGCTATTTTATCAAAAGTAATAGTGACTATATTATTATCTTCAAATATTTTTAATGCTTCAATTTGTTGAGTAGCTTTATTAAAAGTAATTTCGCTACGTTTTTCCGTTAGAGTATGATAGATAGTAATTTTAGAAATATTTCTTGCGTTAATTACCGCTTCAAAAACAAAATCCTTGTCAAAATGCTCATTATCTTCTAATAAAAAATTAAATGTATTTTCGCTTCTATTAATACGGCTTACTTGCTCCATATCATAATCATACATCGATACGAAATTTTTAGTACCTATTATAACTAAAGGGAAAGGAGGATAATAATTACATCTAAAATTATAAGGTTTATGGATCAGTAATTTTCCTTTAACTATTTTACCGTACGAATCTTCTTGAGTAAAATCTATCGCAACCGATTTTATCGTACGTAGATAAGTTTTTAGCTCCGAAATAGCTGTTTTATCATCTGCCCCAAATGCTAAGCTTGAATTCACAAAAAGATAAATAATGATTAGAAAAAATATTTTTTTCATTTTCGTTGTTTTATATTTTAAATTATGTTTAAAATACCTTATGTATTCAGTTAATGCAAAATATAATTAGTATTTATGAAAATCGTTGCTTTAAAAGAAAAAGCCAAGCATGAAACACGAGCCGTGATAACTCCTGAAGTAGCAGGATTGCTAGTCAAAAAAGGCTATACGGTTATGGTAGAAAAAGATATAGGGCTTCATGCCGGTTTTCTTGATGAAGAATATGTTGCTCTAGGTGCTAAAATATCTTCGGTACCACTCGAAATTATTTCTGATGCTGATATTATATTAAAGGTGCAACCTTCATCCGTTACGGATAAATATAGTGAGCTTGAACTTGCAAAAAAAGGAGCAATTATTGTAGGATTATTATCGCCTTATTTAAATCATGAATATATAAAAGCGGCAGCTAAAAAAAACCTTACGACTTTTGCTATGGAGTTTGTGCCGAGAATTACTAAAGCTCAAAATATGGACGCTTTATCTTCTCAAAGTAACTTAGTAGGCTATAGAGCGGTAATTGAAGCAAGCTATCATTATACAAGGGCTTTTCCTATGATGATGACGGCAGCAGGGACGATTTCACCGTGTAAAACTTTAGTGCTTGGTATCGGTGTTGCCGGTCTTCAAGCTATTGCAACGGCAAAAAGGCTTGGTAGCATTGTTGCAGGATATGATGTAAGAGCTGCTACCAAAGAGCAGGTAGAAAGCTTAGGAGCTAAGTTTGTTTCACCGGAATTACAGGAGGATTTACAAGATAAATCAGGCTATGCTCACGAGAGTTCGGAAGATTATAAAGCTAAACAAGAAGAATTTTTAGCAAAAATTATTAAAGGATATGATATAGTGATTACTACTGCACAAATTCCGGGAAAAAAAGCACCTCTGCTTGTTACGGAAAAAATGCTAGAATCTATGAAGCGCGGCTCAGTGATTGTTGATATAGCGACTAGTACAGGCGGGAACGTGGAAGATTCAGAACCGGATAAGATCGTTACTAAGCACGGAGTTACCATAATAGGTTTATCAAACCTTGCTACTAAAATTGCTACCGACAGCTCAAAATTATATGCTAAGAATTTGTATAATTTTCTAACCTATGCATTGCAAGATGGTAAGTTTAATATGGATGATGCGTTAGTACGTGAGATGTTGATTACTAAAGACGGAAAAATTGTGAGTGAGAAATTAATATATGAATCAATTACCGACGATGGCTAAACAGGCTGCTGAAATTGCCCATAATACTCAAGAATTATCAGATAAATTAAAAGATTTGGTAATAGATACTAGTTGGCAAACAAACACAAGTACTATAGATCCGCTAGTATTTGCTATAACTATTTTTGTATTAGCTTCTTTTGTGGGCTATTATGTTGTGTGGAAAGTAACTCCTGCACTTCATACTCCGCTTATGTCTATTACTAACGCTATTTCAGGTATTATAGTTCTTAGTTCTATGATTGCTGCAAGTAGCTCTGCTTTTGGGTTTCCCGGTCTACTAGGGTATTTTGCAACGCTGCTTGCTTCTATAAATATCTTCGGCGGATTTATAGTAACAAAAAGAATGCTCGAGATGTTTAAGAAGAAGTAATTAATAATGTCGTACCTGCGTTGTTGATACCCAAATCGTCATTGTGCAGGGGTTGTTGCATGGATCGAAAAACCTACTCGATGTTGTCCCTGCGTAGGCGGAAATGACATAACGAGCCATACGGTTAACGTTTATAGTGACAAAAAAATCAAATTAAAGTTCTAGTTCTTTATATTCAACGGTAACTACTTCGTATGATTTAGATCCTTTCGGTGTTGTAACTTCTACAAAATCACCTACCGATTTTCCAATCAAAGCTTTTGCTATAGGAGAAGCGATTGAAACTCTTTTTCTAGTTATATCGGCTTCATATTCTCCTACAATAATATATGTTACTTCTTCTTCAGTATCGTCGTCGATCAAAGTAACCATAGCCCCGAATTTTATGTTATCTCCCGATAATTTACCAATATCAATAATTTCCGCTCTTGCCGTCATATCTTCAAGCTCTTTAATACGCCCTTCTATAAATGCTTGTTTCTCACGTGCCGCTTCATATTCCGCATTCTCGGATAAATCGCCGTGTTCTCGTGCTTCGGCTATATCTGCACTAATTTTTTTACGTTCTACATGTTTTAAATGTTTAAGCTCGTGTTCTAATTTTTCAAAACCTTTAGCGGTGATAGGAAATTTTGTATTCATAATTATATTGTATAGATTTAGTAATTTTAGTATACTATTTTCAATAATATAGATTTCAGCAAGTATATTTGTAATAGTGAAATTTGTCAAATAAGCCTTTTTAATTATTTGGCATTGCTTAAATATCGTCATTGCAAGTAGTCCTTGTCTAAGCGGATTCTGTTATGTCATTCCTGCTTTTACAGGAATGACATCGAATACTGCTCGCAATGATGTTGGCATTATTTCTCATATAACAATAGCAACAAATTAGTAATCTTATGGAAATTAAAGATTTTGACTTTGAGAAAAAGCGTAAAATTTTCCACTTATCGGCTATAATATTTCCGCTGCTTTATTTATTTATTCCAAGAACCGCTATTACGTTATTATTATTTATAATAACGGCTATTACATTATATTTAGATGTATCACGTCATAATAATGCAAAAATTAGCGAATTTGTAACTAGATTTTTTTCAAAAGTTATAAGGCTTGAAGAAAATAACGGTTCTTTTGCTTTAAGCGGCGTTAGCTTTATGATGCTCGGTTTTTTCTTAACTGCTCTTCTTTTTCCTAAAAATTTAGTGATTTGTTCGTGGTTGATTTTAATTATTTCAGATTGTTTAGCGGCTCTTGTCGGCGTTAAAATAGGAAATAGCTTAGGTAACGGTAAATCTATAGCCGGTTCTATTACCTTTTTAGCTTCTGCAATTTTTATAAGTATATTAGTGTATTTCTATTTAGGATATAATACAAGTTTTATTATTATTATTATAAGCTGCATAGGGGCTTCAGTAGCTGAATTTTATTCAAAAGATTTAAGAATTAACGATAATTTGTCTATACCGCTTTCTTATTGTCTTTCTACAGCTATTCTTTCCTACATATTGTAATATAATGAGAGTTGCACCGGAATTTTATGAGTTCTTAAGAAACCGTATTAACATATCGGATGTAGTGCGGCAAAAAGTAGCTTTAACTAGAAAATCCGGTAACTATGTAGGTTTATGTCCCTTCCATCAAGAAAAGACCCCATCTTTTACGGTTAGTAATAGTAAGAGATTTTTCTATTGTTTTGGTTGTAAAGCAGCCGGTGACGTTATAAAATTTACTTCTAATATTAGCGGTTTATCTTATAATGAGTCTGCTATAAAGCTTGCAATCGATTACGGTATAGAGATACCGAAATTAACTGCAAAACAGAAAGAATTTTATGAAGAATCCGATGAAATTCTAAATATTTTAGAACTCGCCAATAAGTTTTTCAGGACACAATTAACACCTGAAATATTACATTATCTACACGAAAGGGGTATTACCGAAGAAACAGTAAAAGAGTTTTCAATAGGCTTTGCCCCGAAGAATAATAAATTTGAAAAATTTTTTCACGATAAAAATATAGATATTATAAAGCTTGGTAAAGCAGGGCTAATCGGCAAGCGAGAAAACGGTGAAATATATAATTTATTTTCTAACCGTATTACTATTCCAATTAGAAATATTTACAATAAAATTGTAGGCTTTGGCGGTAGAGTACTAGGGGAGGGGCTGCCTAAATACTTAAATTCACCTGAAACTACAGTATTTCAGAAAAGTGAAACTCTATACGGTGAGCATAAAGCGATAAGCAGTAGCTATAAAAAAAATCATTCGATTTTAGTAGAAGGTTATTTTGATGTTATAGCACTACATCAAGCAGGTTTTAGTGAAACGGTTGCGAGTCTCGGTACTAGCGTTACCGAGAATCACTTACATAAATTATGGCGTGCTGGCGATGAAATTATATTATGTCTTGACGGAGATAATGCAGGCATAAAAGCTAGCATAAGAACTATTAACTTAGCATTACCGCTTATTAATAGTGAAAAGAAAATTTCTTTTATTAGGTTACCAAGTGGACTTGATCCCGACGATGCAGTAAATAAAAACGGTACTAATTTTTTTGCAAAGCTTATAGATAAAAGAATAAGCTTATCAGAAATGATTTGGCATATTGAGTATAGCGGCAAGAGTTTTAAAACTGCCGAAGAAAAAGCTAATTTAGAAAAAAATTTAAAAAATTATTGCAGCAAAATATCGGATAGTGATTTAAAAGCAAGTTATTACAGGTTTTTTAAAGATCAAATATGGCAAAATTTAGTTACAACGCAGAAGAAAGCTACAACTAAAAACTTAAATTTGGCTCCTATAATTTCAAGTCACGGCTATTCGGAGCTTGAAATACTAGAACACGCTTTTTGTGCTTTGTTGGTTAAATTTCCTATAATTCTTGAAGAAAAAGAGATTAGAGATTTCATCTTAAATTTAAATTTTAATAATAAATCGCTTGAAGAATTCCGTAATTGGTATTTAAACGAGATTATAGATAATAACGTAGAAGCAAGTGAAATTACTGCAATTGTGGAAAAAACTAGCTTTTTTGATATTTTTTTATTATTATCAAAAACGGATAATTTGTTTTTAGATAGCTCATTTAATAAAAATAATATCAGACTGGATTTATTATGGCAGTGGCTACATAAGAAATATTATCTAATAAATTTACAACAAGAATATGCTATTACCATAAACAGTAATGACAATCACGACTTTGAAAAAGTTTTACTATATAAAAAAGAAATTCTGAAGATTGCAAATGAACTGCAAGTTTTAAACGAATCTTTTATTAATCACACGATAACTTAATTATTTCAAACTTCTTTTAAAAGAAAAAAGCATATAGGTATTTAATGAGCAATAGCAATATAGACAATGATCTAGATAAAATAGATAGTTTACTTAAAAAAGCTAAATCTAAAAAGATACCGGTCACTTATGATGATATAAACAACGCTCTTCCTCTTAATAAAAATCCTTCAATAAGACAATTAGAGGAAGCTATATTAAAATTTTCCGATGCAGGAGTAGATATTTTAGAATCTAATGAAGATGATGAAATTAAGCTTGATATCGGAATGGATGAAGAATTTAAGCTATCTACCAATGTTGATAATGAACCTGAGGATGAGGTAGAAGAAGAAAATATAGGTATTACCGATGATCCTGTAAGATTATATCTTAAGGATATGGGGGGAGTCGATCTTTTAACTCGTGAACATGAAGTAGAAATAGCAAAAAGGATTGAGGAAGGACATAAAACAATGACTGCTTCCTTATGTAAAAGCCCTATTGCTATGCGTTGTTTTATAGTATGGTATGAAGATTTAGTTAATGAAAAAATGTTACTACGTGATCTGATAGATTTAGAAGCTAACATGTTACATGACGAAACACCCGAAAATGATGAAGAACATAGTAGTGAGACCGAAGGAGAAGAGCATGAGGATAATCATTTATCTATGTCTAGAGTAGAAACGCAGATATTACCTAATATTATAGAGCGTATGAAAAAGATTGCTTTTATCTGCGAAGAGCTACTCATTGAAGCTAAAAAATGTTATGAGAAATCTTTTGAGCCGAAGGTTTTACAAAATAGCAAAAAATATAATAATTTGGAATTATTAATAAATGAAGTTTCGGAAATACATTTTAATTCTAAAAGAACGGAAGAAATTTTAGGTAAGATGTATGGAATAAATCGTGATTTAATTAATAAAGAAACAGCTTTTTTAAAACTTGCTGAAAAATATGGGGTAACTCGCCAAAATTTCCTTGATGAATATATAGGATCGGTTATCAATGCAGCATGGAAAGAAAAAATGCTGAAAAATAAAAAAGTCGCTTGGAAAGAGTTAATGACTAAAGAATCGGATTATATAGATCAAATGATTGCTGAATTATCGGTTATAGAATCTAAAACCGGTCTTTTAGTTAATGATTTTAAAAAACTAGTGAATACTATACAAAAAAGCGAGAGACAAACGCTACAAGCAAAAAAAGATATGATAGAAGCGAATTTACGTTTAGTTATATCTATCGCTAAAAAATACGCTAATAGAGGATTGCAGTTTTTAGATTTAATTCAAGAAGGTAATATAGGACTTATGAAAGCGGTGGATAAATTTGAATATCGCCGTGGTTATAAATTCTCTACCTATGCTACGTGGTGGATTAGACAAGCTATAACAAGAGCTATTGCCGATCAAGCAAGGACTATACGTATTCCTGTGCATATGATTGAAACAATTAATAAGATACTACGTACTTCAAGACAAATGCTTAATGAACTCGGATACGAACCAACAGCAACGGAAATCGCTAACCGTCTTTCAATGCCGCTTGATAAAGTGCGTAAAGTCATGAAAATAGCTAAAGAACCTATAAGTCTTGAGAATCCCGTAGGTGATGATAGTGACGGCGGTCAATTAGGCGATTTTATCGAAGATAAGAATGCAGTAGCACCGATTGATGCGGCAATTCAGTCAAATTTACGAGAAGTTACCACTAGAGTACTTGCAACCCTTACGCCTCGTGAAGAAAGAGTGCTTAGAATGCGTTTCGGTATAGGTATGAATACTGACCATACATTAGAAGAAGTAGGGCAGCAATTTAAAGTAACTAGAGAACGTATAAGACAAATCGAATCAAAAGCTTTAAGAAAGTTACAACATCCTATTAGATCGAAAAAACTTAATAGCTTTAGAAGCGGAGGAAAGCGTGGTGACGGTAATCCATCGGATTTACTAGAAGCATGATAATACTTATACTGTCATCCCGTGATTTGGGATCTCAGGACACGGACTGTGATACAAGATCCCGTGGTCAAGCCACGGGATGACAGTGGATTATTATGTATCGATATAAAATTACCATTGAATATTTAGGCACGGATCTTGCAGGTTGGCAAAGACAAGCAGGAGTAATGTCGGTACAGCAGATATTAGAAGAAGCGATTTATAAATTTTCCGGTGAACAGGTAATATTGTTTGGGTCAGGAAGGACAGATGCCGGTGTTCATGCTATAGGTCAAGTAGCACATTTTGATCTTGCAAAATATTTAGAACCTCACAAAATTATTACAGCTATCAACTATTTTGCAAGACCGTATGCCGTAGGGGTATGGAATTGTGAATTAGCCCCCAATAATTTTCATGCTAGGTTTTCGGCTACCTCTCGTTATTATATATATAGAATTATTAATAGACCTTATCCATCGGTGATTGATTTAAATAGAGCATGGTGGATTAGTTCACCTTTAGATGTGCCGGCTATGCAACAAGCTGCCGCCTATCTATTAGGCAAACATGATTTTACTTCATTTAGGGCTAGCTCATGTCAATCAAAATCACCGATTAAAACTTTAACTGAACTTAATATTATTAAAGAAGACGAAGAAATAAAATTATATCTTTCAGCCCCGTCATTTTTGCATCATATGGTACGTAATATTGTCGGCAGTTTAGTACTTGTTGGTAAAAATATTTGGCAGGCAGAACAAATTAAAGATGTTTTAGAAGCCAAAGATAGAAAAGCCGCTGGTCCTACTGCTCCCGCCTCCGGTCTTTATTTTGTGAAAGCAGCGTATTAACAACCATAAATTTTGTCATTACAATGCCTCCCTTGCATAGGCATTGTTATGTGGATACCACCTTGTCATTGCAATCTTAGGATATTTGACGAGATTGCCACGCAAGTACTACGGTTGCTCACAATGACAACCGGGTATCCATCTACAAAGCACACTCGTAATGACGTCCTAAATTAGTACACTACGACACTGTCAATAAACTGTATAATTTTTCATGGATGTTAGTTAGCTTACCTATATCATTTCCACCGGCTTGAGCAAGGCTTGCTTGTCCACCTCCGCCGCTGCCACCTAAGAATAAAGAAAGTTTTTTTGCAATTATATCTGCATTGTATTTGTCTGTTATAGCTTTACTTACCGCAACCGTAATAGATAATTTACCAATTCCTTCGGCAATATATACCATTATCAAATCTTCTACTTTTTTTGTTAAATTTTCGGCAGCTTGACGTAATATTTTATTGTCTATATTTCCTACTTTTTTATATAATAGTTTTATTCCTGTTATTTGTGCAGCTTGCTTTTCAATTTGCTCTATACTTAAATCTAAACTAGCTAAATGAGTTTTTTCTAACTCTTTCTCAACTTCCTTGTTACGCTCTAAGATATTATTAACCTTAGTAATAAGTTCATTTTTATTAGTTTTGAAACTGCTTTCTATCGATTTAAGTAAACTATCCTTTTCTCTCATTAATGTAATTACGAATTCACCGCAAACTGCTTCAATTCTACGAACACCTGCTGCTATAGCACTTTCGCTTGTGATTTTAAAGCAACCGATGTCACCTGTACGTCTGACATGCGTACCGCCGCATAATTCTAAAGAAGTCTCACCCATCTTAACTACTCTTACTTCAGAGTCGTATTTCTCGCCAAAAAGTGCCATAGCTCCTTGTTTAACTGCATCTTCAGTTGCCATTAATGTAGTAGTTACTTCATGATTATCTCTAATAATCTCATTTACCTTATCTTCGATTAAAGTGATTTCTTCATTAGTCACAGCTTTAGAATGGCTAATATCAAAGCGTAAATAAGTCGGAGCGACTAACGAACCTTTTTGAGTAACATGTTTCCCAAGTACCTCATGCAATACTGCATGTAATATATGCGTTGCCGAGTGATGAATTCTTAAATTTTGCCTATATCTTATGTCTATACTAAAATTAGCATTCTCGCCTACGTTAATCTGCCCCTTTTTCAAAATACATTTGTGGACTATAATAGAACCTAAATATTTTAAAGTATCTATTACTTCTACTTCAGAATCTTTTGCAAATATCGTTCCGATGTCACCTATTTGACCGCCTGATTCACCGTAGAAAGGAGTTTGGTTGCTGATTAGTAGGAATTGTGTATCTATTTCTTTTATATCATTAACTAAATTATTATTTTTGATTAATGCAATTATTTTACATTTTGCTTCATTAAGTGTATATCCTAAAAACTCCGTGCTACCATGTTGCTCTTTGATATCAAACCACAACTGATCGGTTTTTGATTCACCGGAGCCAAGCCAAGATTTTCTAGCACGTTCTTTTTGCATAAGCATTTGCTCTTCAAACCCTTTGTGATCAACGGCAATATCACGGTTTTTTAGAATATCTTCGGTTAAATCAAGCGGAAATCCGTAAGTATCGTATAGTTTAAATGCTACTTCTCCTGATAATTCATTACCTTTTGTTAGCGTTTCTGTTTCTTCGGTAAGAAGTTTGAGACCACGTTCTAATGTGGCTTTAAATCTAATTTCTTCTTGTTCTAAGATACTGCTTATAAAGCTTTCTGCTCTTTTAAGTTCAGGATAAACATTCCCCATTAAATCAACAAGTTTTGGCAGTAATTTATACATTAACGGCTCTTTTGACCCAAGCATATGAGCATGCCTCATGGATCTTCGCATAATGCGGCGAAGTACGTAACCACGCCCCTCATTTGAAGGAATAACGCCGTCAGCTATTAAAAAGCTACTTGCTCGTAAGTGGTCGGCAATAACTCGGTAAGAAAATTTAGCTTCTCCCTCTACTTTCACTTTTACTATATTTTCGGTAAAATTAATTATTTCCTGAAATAAATCTATATCATAATTGTTGTTAACATGCTGTAATACTGCCGTCATACGCTCAAGACCCATACCGGTATCGATAGATTTTTGCGATAATTCTATGCTAGTATCTTTATCGATTTGTTCATATTGCATAAATACCATATTCCAAATCTCGATAAATCTATCACCGTCTTCATCTTTAGTACCAGGAAGTCCGCCATATATTTGTTCACCGTGGTCGTAAAAAATTTCGGAACAAGGACCGCAAGGGCCAGTATCACCCATTGACCAAAAATTATCGTTTGTTTTGATCTTTATGATGCGATCATCCCCAAAACCTGCTATTTTTTTCCAATAAGCAGCTGCTTCGTCATCAGTATGATAAATTGTTGCATAAAGCTTGTCTTTTGGGAGTTCAAATTCTTTAGTCAATAAATTCCAAGCGTAATATATGGCTTGTTCTTTAAAATAGTCACCAAATGAAAAATTACCTAGCATTTCAAAAAAGGTATGATGTCTTGCCGTATAACCGACATTCTCAAGGTCGTTATGCTTGCCGCCGGCTCTAAGAGACTTTTGACTAGTTACCGCTTTGTTATAAGGTCTTTTTCCTTGTCCGGTAAAAACATTTTTAAATTGTACCATTCCGGAATTAACAAACATTAAGCTAGGGTCATTGTGTGGAATTAACGAGCTGGCCGGTACATGTGTATGATTATTTGCTTTAAAATAAGTTATAAATTTACTTCTAACTTCTTCGGTGGTAAATTTAGTCATGGTAAGATATATTATTTAATGTTATGTCATTCCGGAGAGGATCATTTTTCGTCATGGCGAGGAAAATTACGTAGTAATTGTACGTACGCAATCTCGTGCCAAAGTCCTGAGATTGCCAGGCTCCTTATCAGTCGTTTGCAATGACGGTTCGGGTATCCACGCAGAAATAACGTCCAGTATAGTAAAATACACTGAATTATGATTAAAATAAATTTATTTATGAAAAATATTTTTGATGCGATCAAATTACATTTTGTTCAATTTGCTACAAAATTAAAAATATTTTCTTTCAAAAGAAAAAAGATTGTGGTGTTACTAGGTAATAAAGGTGTATTTCTTAGTACTTTTCTCGATAATAAATTATTAGATAAATTATTTATCCCTACTCGGGAACAGATAGACTTAAATCTTTATAAAAACTTTTTTAGTAAATTTCCAAAAAGCGATATTTATTTTTTACTTGACGGCAGTGAATGTAAAACACGGCACGATCAAATACCTATATTACAGTCAATAGTTAAACTTGATCCTATTGAACAATTTATTGAAGGTTATTTTAATAAAGAAGACATTATAGCACATTGTGTTTACGAAGTTACTACTACCCCAAGTGAAATTTGGTCGACTTTAATTATGTCGTGTCCATTTGAAACACCTTTAAGTGATATAATTTCATGCATTATAGATAAAAGATCTCTTGATTTAAAAGGAATTTACTTTTTAACGTTAGAGCTAAAAGTTATTATAAATAAAATAGTGCAGAATATAGAAAATGATAAATATAACGATTATTTTCAAATTTGTGTATATGCATCACAAGCTAGCGGTATAAAATTTATTATCAAACATAAAAATAATATAATAATAATTAGAAATCTTGAGTATCCATTTGATAAAACAACCGGCTATGTTCAAGGTATTATAGAACAAGAAATTAATGATTGTTTGATATTATTTAAAAACTATATAAGTAATCTTGACCAAAGAGCCTGTATAATTCTTATAGTAGATGAAGAGTTAAAATCTTTATTAGAATCAACAAACTTTGAAGAACGCCCTGTAATCTTTATACCGGTTGATAATATACTAAATAAGCAAACTCTAGAAAAAGAAAGATTTATAGATACGAATATTAGTAGACTGTTTCTAGAATATAAGAGTTTTCCCGCTTATAATAATAATTTAAAATCAATAAAAAAACTAGTTACTATAAAGGATCTGACATTTAAATTATATAGTGCATTACTTATAATATTAATATTAGTGGTCGGTGTTATCAAATATAATACAAAACAAAATTACAAAGACATAAACTCTATTAATGAAAAATATTATGCAACAAATCAAGAATATGATGATATCAAATATAAATATCCTTATATTAAAAATACTACTAGCCTAGCTGATTTATATGTAATAGAAAAATTACTAGAAGCACCGGTACCACTGCCGTTTGATTTACTTAAAAGGCTAATAATTACTTTAAATCCGGCTTTTAAATTAGAAGAAATTAAATGGGAATTAACAAATATAGATAATATTTTGTTAGTTTCTAAGAGACAATTAATAATCAAGTTAATACTTAAATATCATACTAATAATCTATCGGTAGATGAATCTCTAAAGATGCTAGATGATCGTATGACAAACGTAAAAAATCAATTATCTAATTTGCAGATAGATTATGTTATATATAAGGATAAAATACTTGATATATTCGGTAAGGTAGTAATTCCTTTATCGGTTAATATAGTTGATAATAAAACGTAATATTCCATGTCATTCCCGCCTACGCGGGCATGACATAAACCATGCAACGGCACTAATAACCCAAGGTAAAAATAATGTTTGAAAAATATATTATGTATTTAAAGAATCTTATATTTTTTCAATTTATTATATATTTCTTCTTTATTTCCTTAACTATTTGGATAATAAAAATTTTCCAGCAAGAATACAGTAAATCTATTCTTGATAAACAAGTTTTACAAGAAAATCTAACAGAGGAAGTTTTAAAGCTTTATTCTGTCATTAACTCTAAAGAAGAAATATTAGAATCGTACAAAAAATATGTAGATTTAAGCGTGCCAAGTAGTGTGAGTTGCTTAAATTATCAAGAACTAATTCCTAAAATAAAAAGCTTAAGCAATAAATATGATTTAGTAGAACCTATAGATGTATTTATAAATTCAGTATTTTTTAAAAATAATGTTCAGGCGATTGAAGGAGAAGGTGAATCGATTCATGTAAATAATTATAGCATAAATATAAAATATGCATGTGCAGATTTTTTGACTTTTCTAAAAATATTCTCTGAAATTTATTCTTATATGCCTCCTAATACTCTTATATCTTTTGTACGAGTACGTAATGAAGAAGTGTTAACACCTAAGAATATATATAAACTTTCAGTAAATCATGCTCCTAATCTTATTTATGCTAAATTGATATTATATATCAGAGAATTAGCCTCAAAATAAATTACCAAAATGAATAATGCAATAGTACTTAATAACGTAAATACTAATTTATTTAAAAAAGATATTGTTAATAATTTTGTCAATAATCTTATGAAATCTACTTGCTCTACTATTGCAAATATGCTTGCTATAGATTATACGCTAAGGCTTAATTCTAAACCAGAGGCTGAAAAATATATTAATAAATGTATTTCTAGACTCAAAAATTATTTAGGTATGCGGGTTATTAACGATGATAATTTTTCCGTAGCATTAGAGTTATTTGCAATAATGATTACTTCTGAAGACGAAAATGAGCAAAATAAGAATAATATTTTAGAGCAATCACAAGATATAATAGCAGAAAATCTTGTAGAAGTTTATTTTGGAGATGAAATAAATAGTACCGAAAAAGAAAAAATTAAAAATATATTTAAAACTCTTTTAAAAGAGAAGAATTTTGATAAAATAATAAATTATGCGGAGTCTCACAAAAAATTATTTAAGGCTTCTGTAATGTATGCCATGAAGAAATATAATAATATTGATGAAGCAACCATCTATATAAAGAAAGAATTTAATAAAATATTAGAGATGTCTTTAGTATTTACACAAAAAAGTAATATATTTAAACAAGCAACTGGAAAAATTGCCGGTGCTGTGTGTGCTTTATTAGTCGGAGCAATCAGTGTTGCGACTGCAGGAGCAGCTTTTTCTATCATAGTTGTACCGGCATCAATTTTTGCCGTCAGATATGCACCTGAACTTGGTGAAAAAATTGGAGGATTAATTTTGAATAATGATAATGCAATAAAACTAGAACAAAGCAATATAGATAAGTTTATGAAAACATTACAAAATGATAAAGAAATTCTTCTATCTCAAGAAAAAACAAAAAACATCAAACAAAATATTAAAGTTTCTCCTTCTCAAATCAATGTTAAATTAACTAAGAAAGTGGTTAATGAAAAACATAGATAGGGTATAGTCATTGCGAGAAGAATTACGCAGTAATTCGACGAAGCAATCCAGTAAAAATTCAATCAGAATTTTTTAATTATTTTTCTAGATTGCCACATCTCTACGCTCCTCGCAATGACGACTACGGTATCAACGCAAGCAAAGCTATTCGCATGAAATAAAGCTATTTTTACTTGAGAATATAAAATATTACTCTTATTATCTTTTTTTAAATCAATAAAATAACTTAATGGGAAAAGTAGTAATATCCGGCATGATCGGCAACGCTTTAGAATGGTATGATGATGCATTATATGCGCAATTTGCTTATATTATAGGGCAGCATTTTTGCCGGATCCAGAAATGCAAGAGACGTTAACTTTTGCGGTATTTGCTGCAGGTTTTGTAGTACGACCGCTAGGCGGTATTATTTTCGGTAATATAGGTGATAGATTCGGTAGACGTACTGCTTTGGTGATGAGTATTATAGCTATGGCAATACCGACTGCCGGGATAGGGCTCTTACCAAGTTATAAAACTATTGGAATTGCCGCTCCTATTATTTTAACTATTATCAGACTCATACAAGGTTTTTCTTTAGGAGGGGAATTTAGCGGTTGTATTTCGTATATTGTAGAACATGCTTCGTTCGAGCAGCGAGGACTTGCGGGGAGTAGCTCATTTGTTAGTATGTGCGTCGGTATGCTGTTTGGACTTGGTACAGCAGCCGGTTTTTCTTATTTTATGCCTGCTGATATGCTATTTGAATGGGGTTGGAGGATACCTTTTATTGCCGGTTTATTTATTAGCTCCGTAGGTTTATATATTAGAAAAAACCTAGCAGAAAGTCCTATTTATAAAAAAGCTAAGGGAACAAGGCGGTTAGCACGTTTTCCTTTACGAGAAACATTAACAAAATACCCAAAAGAACTAATTATCGCACTTGGTCTTTATATTACCGTAACTGCTCCTTTTTATACTTCTACGGTTTTTATTGGTAATTTTATGCAAACACTCGGTTATACTAATCAGCAAAGCACAATTGTTAGTAGTATAATATTAATCGTAATGATGATAGTATTTCCTATATCTGCGTATGTTTCGGATAAGGTGGGGCGACGTCCTGTACTAATATGGGGGGATTATCTTGTTAATTTTATCAGTCTATCCTATTTTTGTAGCCTTAGGGTCGATGAATTTTACTTTAGCTATAATAATCTCAAGTAATATTTGCTGGAGTTATTAGCAATCTATAGGGGCCTATTCCAACGGTTTTAGTAGAGATATTTCCGACTAGCATAAGATTTACCGGTGTTGCACTTTCATACAACATTGCAGCTGCTATATTTGGCGGTACTGCTCCAATGTTAGCAATGATATTAACGAAAGTTACCGGAGACAATTATGCTATTGCATATTATTTAATTGCACTTACCTTGTTATCTTCTATAATTCTAAAATTCTATAAAGAAACCTATAAAAAGAATCTAATAAATTAATATGAGCGAAGTTTTTGAAATACCAAACGGTGAAAGCAAGGTTTTACTCCATTGTTGTTGTGCTCCTTGTGTTGGCCCTTTAATGGAAAAAATGATCGATACCGGAATTAAGTTTATGCTTTTTTTCTATAATCCTAATATTCATCCTAAAAAAGAATATGAGCTTCGTAAAAACGAAAATATTAAATTTGCCGAGAAACATAATATAGAATTTATCGATGCAGATTATGATCCACAAAATTGGTTTAGGCGTGCTAAAGGGATGGAGCTTGAGCCTGAGAGAGGTATACGCTGTACAATGTGTTTTGATATGCGTTTCGAGCGTACGGCTTTATATGCTTATGAGAACGGCTTTAAAGTTATAACTAGCTCGCTTGGTATTTCTAGATGGAAAGATATGAACCAAATTAATGAATCAGGAACTAGGGCGGCATCTCATTATGAAGGGGTGACCTATTGGACTTATAATTGGCGTAAAGATGGCGGTGCTAGCAGAATGTACGAAATTGCAAAAGAAGAGAACTTTTATAAACAAGAATTTTGCGGTTGTGTTTATTCTTTCCGTGATACTAACGATTGGCGAGTAGCAAACAATCGTCCTAAAATCGAGATCGGCAAGGAGTATTATTAAGACCTCAAATTAATAAAAAAATATTTTATTTTTTTGCATCTTTATATTATAATAATCTAGACAATCTAGCTATATGAGGATTTTATATGAATAAATGGCAGTTACACGAAGCAAAGAATAAGTTAAGTAATATTATTGATATTGCAATGCATGGTACCCCTCAATGTATTACAAAAAGGGGTGAAGAAGCAGTTGTAATTATTAGTATAAAAGACTATAAACAACTTACTAAACAAAAACCTGATTTCAAAGAATATTTATTGAGCATACCTAAGACAGATAATTTGGATATTCAGAGAGCAAAAGGATATGCTAGAGATTTTGAATTATGAAATATTTATTAGATACTAATGTTGTATCTGAAATTCAAAAGAAAAAATCCACTTCTCAAGTAGCAGCATGGTTTTCAATTATTCATTCTAGCCAGTTATACTTAAGTTGTATTACTATCGGCGAAATAAGAAAGGGAATATCAAAATTAGCAAAGAAAGATAAAATAGCAAGTTTGAAATTAGAAAAATGGTTAGAAAGAATAATAATAGATTATAATGAAAGAATTCTTAATATTGACAAAGAAATATGTGAGGAGTGGGGTGAATTAATGAGTATTGATAGTACGAATGCAATCGATGCTTTAATAGCTGCACAGGCAAAACAAAGTAATATGATACTAGTTACTAGAAATATTAAACATTATAATATGTTTAATATAAAAATATTTGATCCTTTTAACTGATCAAAATTTTCTTTCCCAATAATAATACCCTATGAAAAAACTATCATTTCAGCAAATTATTCTGACATTACAAAATTATTGGCAGGATTATGGCTGTGCAATATTGCAGCCTTACGATGCCCATGTTGGAGCCGGTACGTTTCACCCTGCAACTGTACTTCGCTGCCTTGGTACTAAACCTTGGTTTGTTGCATATGTTCAGCCATCAAGAAGACCAGGGGATAGCAGGTATGGCATGCATCCTAATAGAATGCAGCATTATTATCAGTTTCAAGTTATCTTAAAGCCGTCGCCGGATAATATTCAAGAGTTATATCTTAAAAGCTTAGAATGTTTAGGCATAGATTTAAAAATTCATGATATCAGATTTGTTGAAGATGATTGGGAGTCGCCAACCTTAGGTGCTGCTGGGCTCGGCTGGGAAGTATGGTGTAACGGTATGGAAGTATCGCAATTTACTTATATGCAGCAAATCGGTGGTATTGAATGCCGTCCCGTTGCCGGTGAAATCACTTATGGACTCGAGAGGCTTGCTTTATATATTCAAGGTGTTGATGAAGTAAGAGAGCTTGATTGGAACGGGCAAGTAGGCGAAAAAGCTTTAAAATACGGTGAAGTGGATTTCGAAGCTGAATGGCAATTTTCAAAATATAATTTAGAGCTTGCCGATAGTGAAATATTACTGCGACATTTCAAGGATAGCGAAGACCAGTGTGAGAGATTAATCAAAGCTAAATTACCTATGCCGGCTTATGATGAATGCCTTAAGGCAAGTCATGCATTTAATCAACTAAATGCACTTGGAGTAATCAGCGTCACTGAGCGTGCTTCTTATGTTTTAAGAGTGCGTCATTTAGCTAGAATTTGTTGTACAAAATGGTTGGAGATGAACAAGTGAGCGAGTTATTATTAGAACTATTTAGCGAAGAAATTCCGGCTTTTATGCAAAAAAATGCTGAAGAGGGTTATTTAAATATATTCACGAAAATTTTTGAAGAAAACGAAATATTTGCAAAAGTACAAGTATTCGTGGGACCTCGCAGGATAACGCTGCATGCTACCCATTTGCCAAAGATAACTTTGCCAAAAGAGGAAGAAATTAAAGGACCAAGCATAGAAGCTCCGGAAGCCGCTATTAACGGCTTTTGTAAAGCTCATAATGTTAGTAAATTAGAGCTTCCTACTAAATTAATTAGTAATCAGCTATATTATTTCTTTGTCAAAAAAACAGAAGAAAGAGAAATAAAAGAGATTTTGCCGGAGATTATTATAGAGGCTGTTAATAAATATAGCTGGGCAAAATCGATGTTTTGGGGTGATTACAAAATAAAATGGATTAGACCTCTGCGAAATATTTTATGCATATTTGACGGCGAAATATTACCGATGCAATTTGGGCATTTAACCGCTAATAATATTACGTATGGGCATCGTCTTACTGATAATAAAAAATTAGAAGTAACAGATTTTGAAGATTATAGAAATAAGCTTTTGGAAAATCATGTTATTTTAGAAAGAGCAAAGAGAGAGACAATAATTAAAACCGGTTTACTGGAACTAGCAAATTCTCATGAGTTAATTATAAAAGAAGATAATCGTTTAGTAGAAGAAGTAGTAGGGCTTAGCGAATTTCCTGTTGTGCTGCTTGGAAAAATACCGCAAAAATTTTTAGAGTTACCTAAAGAAGTACTTATTTCTTCGATGCGTACGCATCAGAAATATTTTTGTTTATTTGATAAAACAGGAAATTTCACACCGTATTTTCTCTTTGTCAGTAATGGCAGATTTACAAATGCTGAACTAGTTATTCAAGGTAACGAGAAAGTTCTATCGGCACGTCTTTCGGATGCTTTATATTTTTGTAAGCAGGATATAGCTAAAACTTTAGAATCAAGATTAGGCCAATTAGAAGCTGTAACATTTCATGCAAAGCTTGGTAATTTAAGAGAAAAAATTGAACGCATAACCGATATTTGTAATTATATAGCTCCAAATAATAAGGATTTGATTACAGCAGCTAGACTTTGCAAAAGTGATCTTGTTTCTGAGATGGTCGGGGAATTTCCTGATTTACAGGGGATTATGGGTTATTATTATGCAAAACATGAAGGGCTAAATGCAGAAATAGCCGCTGCAATTAGAGACCATTATAAACCGCAAGGTTTGAGCGACAATGTACCAAGTGGAAATGCGGCTTTACTTGCTTTAGCCGATAAGCTAGATAGTTTAGTAGGTTTGATGATAGCAGGGGAAACACCAACAGGCTCAGGTGATCCATATGCCTTAAGACGTCAAGCTCTTGGTATTATAAGAATAATACTTGAAAATAAATTAGAGCTAAATTTTAATAATTTAATTAATTTTTCTATAAACTTATATAAAGATTCATCTGACGAAAATAAGAATTTAATAATATCTTTTTTTGAAGAAAGAGCAAAATTTTACTTTAAAAATGACTATGATATTGCGTTAATTAATGCAGTTCTTGACTTAAATTTAGTAGATACACACTTTAAGCTTGATGCGTTAAAAGAATTTTTAATAAAAGACGCAGGCAAGCAATTATTAAATGCTTACAAACGAGCTAGCAATATAATTGGTGATCAGAAAATTACCGGCTTAGTTGATGCGAGTCTCTTTAGTACACAACCTGAAAAAGAATTATTTGAAGTAATCCAAAAAATTTCTCCGCAAATTATAGATAGTATAGCTGATAAAGATTATAAGAAAGCCTTAAATTTATTATCGTCTCTATTAACTCCCATTACTAGCTTTTTTGATAATGTACTCGTTAATGACTTTGATCCAAAGATCGCTCAAAATCGTTTGTCGTTATTACAGAATATTTGTGAATTATTTGATAAACTAGCTAAGTTTAACCCCTTATGATAAACAAAGCAGTTCGATTTATAAAATCAGGTAAAGTGGTTGTTTTTCCGACTGAAACAGTCTATGGGATTGGTGCGGATGCCACAAGTAATGAGGCGTGTTTAAAGATTTTTCAGTTTAAAGAGCGTCCTGCTATCAATCCGCTTATCGTGCATGTCTCCTCCATAGAGCAAGCAAAGGAAATAGGGGAGTTTGACGATTTAGCTACAAAAATAGCAGAAAATTTTTGGTCTGGACCATTATCTATAGTTGTCCCTTTAAAAGAGAATGCAAATATTGCCCCTAGCGTAACAGCAGGACTAAATACCATAGCACTTCGGATACCATCTTATCCTATAGCGTTAGAGCTTATCAGACAATCAGGCATACCTATAGCTGCCCCAAGTGCTAACCCTTCAAACTATATTAGCCCGACTAACGCTGAGCATGTCACAAAACATTTTAAGGATAATCAGGAAATTTTTATTTTAGCACCTGAAATCTATCAATCTAAATATGGGCTAGAGTCAACGATAATTGATACAACAACTGTTACTCCTACTATTCTTAGAGAAGGGTTTATAACTGCTGAAATTTTAGGAGAAATACTAGGGATAGAAGTTTTAAAAGCATCAGAGACAAGTACTATAAAAGCTTCGGGAATGCTTGCAAAACACTATTCACCAAAAGTACCGGTTAGGCTAAATGCTATAAATTTAGAGGATAAAGAAATCGGATTAAATTTTGGCAATAGCAATCTTACAGGAAGATTTTCATTAAACTTAAGTGTAAAAGGTGACTTTATAGAAGCCGCTGCAAATCTTTATGCTTATTTAAGAATACTTGACGATTATGCTGCATCTCATGATGTAAGAGGTATAGCAGTTAGCCCTATACCTCAAGTGAATATAGGGGCTGCAATTAATGATCGCCTAAAACGTGCCGCAAAATCATAAATTTCGGCGTTCTATTCGCCTTAATAGCTTTTTGATGATATTTGGTAATTACATAGTTATCGTGCGGTTTTAAATAATCATTTTTATTTATAATTTCAAAATTACCGTTCTGCTTTATTAACTCTATTGCTTCATAAAAATAATTTTCGATATCGGAAGCAAATACTAAATTACCATTGTCTTTTAGCTTATCTTGTAAAATCTTAAGTCGTTCTTTATTGAAAATACGTTTCTTTTTTTGCTTATTTTTTATCCATGGATCGGGAAATAAAATATAAATTCCATCAAGGCTATTACTTGGTATCTCATTTAATATTAAATCCAAATTATTAGGGAATAATAAAAAATTCGTGATATTTTGTTCGCCTGCAAGCTTTAAAACATTTGCAACTCCGTTTAAATATACCTCTACCCCAATAAAAAGTGCATTAGGATTCATTTTAGCTTGATTAATGAAATGCTCACCCATACCAAAGCCTATCTCAAGAAATACTTTACGTTTTTCATTTACAAGCTTTTCTTTAGAAAATAAATATTTTGGTAGTTTGTTATCTAATAAATTCTTTTGCACTCCTGATAAGCTTTTACCGATACGTCTTGCATATGACCGATTGAGATTAATAGGAGTAAATAATATTACCCTACTGTGACCTTGTAGATCCTTATAAACGCTTTCAATATTATAACCATGATCTAAGAAAATTTGGGTTACCGCTTCTTCCTGTTTAAACCCTATTTCTAATATAATCTTACCGTTTGGTTTTAAGAATTGTTTGGCATTTTCGGCGATGAGAAAGTAAGCTTGCAGTCCGTCTTTTTCAGCAAATAAAGCAATAGACGGTTCATAATTGATTGTTTCAATTGCCATCTCTGATTTTTCGCTGTGAGCTATATATGGCGGGTTGCTAACGATAAAATCAAATTTCTGAGTTTCAATATTCTCAAACCAATTACTGTGAATAATCTGAATGCGATCCGTTACCTCATATTTTGCTGCATTACTTTTGATAATGTCTAGAGCATCAAAACTTATATCGGTTGCAATTACATTAGCATTCGGTAACTCACATAATAGACTGATAGCAATGCAGCCGCTACCTGTGCCAAGTTCTAGGATATTTAAGAATTTGTCATTGCAGTTTTCGCTTATGTCATTCCCGCGAAAGCAGGGATCCGGTTGCTTTTTTTCTGGATTCCCGCTTTCGCGGGAATGACATTGAAATACTACAACATCCACCAAAACTTCAGTATCGCTTCTTGGAATTAATACATGTTTATTAACAATAAATTCACGTGAGTAAAATTCTGTAACACCTGTAATATATACTATCGGTTCATACTTTAATCTTCTCGCTAACAGTTTTTCAAAAGCTTCTATCTCGGCTTCATTTAACTGTTCATCAAGATTAATAAGTAAATACTCAATAGGTTTATTTATAACATGCTGTAGTAAAATTCGTGCTTCTAATTGCGGCGAACTAATACCTATTTTATTTAATTTATCTGTAGCGTCACTAAGAATTTGCTTTATAGAACACTGCATGGAAAGTTTTATTTTCTGCCAAAATTTTTCATTTCTAAAATCTCATCTACACTACCTAGCGGTGCTCGTTTTTTAAGTTCAGTAAATTCACGAAATATATTATTACCAAATTTATTCTTATAATATTCGGGTTCTAGAGTTATAATATCTATTTTAAGATAATTTTTGGTTTTAGGTATTTTATTTTCATAAACCGTTTTATGTTATTATATCACCAATTATTTCTGAATAACTATTTTTAAAGCTAAGATTTGCTAATGTTTCTAAATCACAAGTGATTCAAGGTTCTTGTTCGTGTTGATTTTTTAATAAATAAGGACTGGTACAAAACCAAGCGAACTCTCCTTTTATCTGGTCAGCAGTTAGTTTATTTAGTACTTCACCATTTTCCCCATACAAAATCAAGTCAGAAAAAGCACCATATCTTGCTTCGGTAAATTTTATGGGAGCTTTCTTCTTACCTAAAATTTGTTTTTTCTCATATTCTTTAATAATAATATGAGTTATATTTTTTGTTGGAACAGTAATCATATATTCTTTTTTGTTAGGATAAATAATCTCTGCACATTTAGCAATAAAATTATGAAGTTTAAGCGAAAGATTAGAATGTTTTTTAGTATTATTATAGTCATATATTGGAGCTTTAAATAAAATTTGCGTTCTGGAAGTTGCCATAGTTATAATCATTTCTGCCGATGGTATATCAATACTACTTTTCTGTTCCCATGCTTTATTATAGGTAAAAACTACATATACATCTGTTAAATCTTGGTCTGATATTCTATGCTAGAGTCAAAAGCATCTAGGCCCATAAAAGCTTTTCTATATTCTTTTTCCCGGACTGGTTTATAAACTCCCCCTGTTTCTTTGAGAAATTTTGCCAAGTAGTTACATTTACTCCATTAACTTTTACCATATAAAAATGTAAATCATCTTCTACTTCATAATGATAAATTTCTGATTTTACTTCTTGTGCTTTATATAGCTTTGTAAAAAGATGTTGTAAATTAGAATATTTTTCATCTATTTTACTGAAATCAAATTCAGAGAAAATCCGCAGAGCTTGCATATATTGCATGTCTATATTATCAGGTGCTTTTGCTTCTTTGCATGCAACTTTTATAAATTTATTTAATTGTTCTTATTGCTCATTAAAATCATTTTTTTTAAATTCTTCTAAAAATTTTTTTAATAAAAGTTCTTTCCTATAATTTGCATCATCAATATACGTACTATTATTAATATCTATGCCTGTTTTTAATCTTAGAGAAAGAATTTCATTGACGAATTCAGAAATTTTAATTTCATGTTCTGTACTATATTGGGAAGAGCTAGCACTTTTTATAGATTGCGGTTTAAAAGATAAATTATTACCTTTTTTTAAAATAAAATCTTTTACTTTTGGCCAATCTCTATAATTTGATATGTCTAAGGAAATAATTTTGTCTGTGGCGGTACTTAAATCTTGCAGAAAAGTAAAAATCTTTTCTAAGCTCGCTTTTTGTTTTTAAGGTTTAAAATACCCTCTTCCATAGAATATAAGGCTTCTTCTAATTTAGCATTAGCTTTTTTCATATTTTATAAATAAATATTAATCCTTAACATTATATTAAAAATTAATATTTTGTTAATTATAAACTAATTATCTCTTCCAGATCCCTTGGCAACTCACAAGAAAATTCCATAATCTCATTACTAGTCGGATGAGTAAAACTTAAATACCAAGAATGCAGGGCTTGACGTTTAAAATCAATTAATTTTGCTTTTAATTCAGGCGGAGAATGAGCAATTTTTCGGTCGTTATTGCCGTAAGTTTGGTCGCCGACTACCGAATGCTTTAAATGGCTTAGCTGTACTCTAATTTGGTGAGTTCTACCCGTACTAAGCTTGCACTCCACCATACTAATACTACCTTTATAAAATAATTCTAGAGTCTTATAATGTGTAACGGCTTCTTTGCCGCCATATTTTAATATGGTCATTTTTTGGCGATCGCTTCGGCTGCGACCTATATTATTCTTAATGACTCCTTCTAGCGGATTTATTACTCCCCACACTAACACTTTATATTTCCGTATTACCTGCCTTTGTTCTATCTGATTTGCAAGTAGCATATGTGCTTTATTATTTTTAGCAACTACCATCAAGCCTGTAGTGTCTTTATCTAAACGATGTACTATCCCGGGTCTTTCTGATGAGCCGATATCCGATAAGTTTTTTGTATGATGTAATAAAGCATTAACAAGCGTATCGTTATGATGCCCTGCTCCTGGGTGTACCGTCATACCTGCAGCTTTGTTAATTACTATCAAATCATCGTCTTCATATATTATATCAAGTGCTACATTTGCTGCTGCAATTTTTAGCTCTTCAGGTTCTTTAAAAGAAAATAATATAATATCATTCTCCTTGACCAAAACATCAGGATCAGAAATAATTACATTATTAACTAGTACTTGCGAATCTTTAATAGCTTTTTGGATTTGATTCCTTGAAACATTTTCAAGAAGCGATGATAGAGCTTTATCAAGCCTTATGCCATTTAGTTCGTGTGGTACGGAATATTTTAACATATTTTATTTTAAGATAATGAATAATACGCTTAAATGGTTAAGTGCAATCGGTGTTGAATATTATTGCCATGAACATCCACCGCAATTAAAGGTACGTAATAATACTGAACTAACTGAAAAGCCACAAGTAAAACTTATGTCTACAAAAGAAACTGCATTCAATATGAATGATAAAGTTTATGATAATATAACCCTAGCAAGATCTCTTGCCGATAAAGCTAATAATATCGAAGAACTAAAAGAATCTCTAATAAATTTTAATGGTTGTGAACTTAAGAAATTTGCTACTAATACGGTTTTCGGTGATGGTAATTTGGAAGCTAAAATTATGTTAATAGGCGAAGCCCCGGGAAGTACCGAAGATTTGAAAGGAATACCTTTTTACGGCGAAAGTGGTAATTTACTTGATAATATGCTACATGCTATCGGAATTTCACGAAAAAATAACGCTTATATTACTAATACGGTATTTTGGCGTCCTCCTGCTAATAGACAGCCGACGTTCGAAGAAGTCGATATTTGTAGACCTTTTGTCGAGAAGCATATTGCTCTTATTAACCCGCAGCTAATTATTCTAGTCGGTAGCACGGCTGCAACTAGTTTACTTGGAAAAAATTCGGGTATTACTAAAATTAGACAAGAATATTATTTTTATACCAATAAATATCTATCCGCTCCTATTCAAACTACGGCAATCTTCCACCCTGCCTATTTACTCCGCCAACCTATGCAAAAACGCACCTCTTGGTATGATTTGCTCAAGATTAAGGAGTATTTAGTCAATAATAGACTTCTTGCATAACTTGTACATTAATCTAGTACTAACAGTTTCACGTACTTTTCAAAATAATTTTCTACTGGACAATTAGTCGTATATATGCGACAGTGTAATCATCTCTAGTTAAGCTTAATATGCAAAACACTAAACAAATACAATTTTTATAATAGATATTCTGCTATTAAATGCAGGTAATAAAGATACTCAAGGTAAAGATATTAAAAAAGCCTTAGAAATAATAGAAGAAGTTTATAAACGAAATTGAGGGTGTTATATGGAAAGTTTACAGATTATTTAAAAGAAAAATTACAAAATGAGGAAATATTAGTAGGGTATATTAATGAAGCGTTAGAGCAATATTTCGTGGATCATAATAATGAGCTATAATGGCTACTTTAAAAGAAGCCATTATAGCAAGAGGAAGTATAGCAAAAATCTCTAAAGAAGCTCATATAAATAGGCAACATATATATAGAGAATATTATCTAGCAAAGGTAATCCAAGTGTCGACAATATAGAATCTTTATTAAACCCTTTAGACTTGCAGTTGAAAGTAGAAGCATGTGCGTTTTAAATTTTCATTAACCTTGCAAGTTGAGCAAGATATCAAAGAAATTTTTTAAATCCTAATAAATCATAATTCATTTCTAATTTCATTAAATTAGGGTTATACTTACTGATGTATAAAAATAAGGTATATCCATATGACCAATGAAAATAATAATGATTCAGAATTTGCTGAATTAAAAATCAGAGGAAAAATATTTAAATTACCTATACTTAAAGCAAGTATCGGTGAGGATGTAATCGATATAAGTAGGGTATCTGCGGAAGCCGATTGTTTTACTTACGACCCGGGTTTTATGTCTACTGCTTCTTGTCAGTCTACTATCACCTATATAGACGGTGATAAAGGAATCTTGCGGCATCGAGGATATGATATTAAAGACTTAGCTGAGAAAAGTGATTTTTTAGAAGTGGCATATTTACTGATTTATGGGGAACTACCAAGTGGCGAGCAGTATAATAATTTCACTAAACAGGTTGCTCATCATTCATTAGTGAATGAAAGATTACACTATTTATTTCAAACCTTTTGTAGCTCTTCTCATCCTATGGCTATTATGCTTGCGGCTGTCGGTTCTCTTTCGGCATTTTATCCTGATTTATTGAATTTTAAGGAAGCAGATTACGAACTTACCGCTATTAGAATGATTGCTAAGATACCTACCATCGCTGCAATGTCTTATAAATATTCTATAGGACAACCGTTTATTTATCCTGATAATTCGTTAGATTTTACCGAAAATTTTCTGCATATGATGTTTGCAACGCCTTGTATGAAATATACAGTAAATCCAATAATAAAAAATGCTCTTAATAAGATATTTATCCTACATGCCGATCATGAGCAGAATGCTTCTACTTCAACAGTCCGAATTGCCGGCTCATCCGGAGCTAACCCTTTTGCTTGTATTAGCACGGGTATTGCCTCACTTTGGGGACCTGCTCACGGCGGGGCTAATGAAGCGGTAATAAATATGCTTAAAGAAATCGGTAGTTCAGAGTATATTCCTAAATATATAGCTAAAGCTAAGGATAAAAATGATCCATTTAGATTAATGGGTTTTGGTCATCGTGTATATAAAAACTATGACCCGCGTGCCGCAGTACTTAAAGAAACGTGCAAAGAAGTATTAAAGGAACTCGGGCAGCTAGACAACAATCCGCTCTTACAAATAGCAATAGAACTTGAAGCTATCGCTCTTAAAGATGAATATTTTATTGAGAGAAAATTATATCCAAATGTTGATTTTTATTCGGGTATTATCTATAAAGCTATGGGTATACCGTCGCAAATGTTCACGGTACTTTTTGCAATAGCAAGAACCGTAGGCTGGATGGCACAATGGAAAGAAATGCACGAAGACCCTGAACAAAAAATCAGCAGACCTAGACAGCTTTACACCGGTTATGTACATAGAGAGTATAAGGGTATTCGGGAGAGGTAAACATTTTCGTCATTGCGAGCGACTGTAAGGAGCGTAGCAATCTCAAGAGATTTGATGAGATTGCCACGTCGCTTCGCGCCTTGCAATGACGTTGAAAATATAAATCATATGCATTTTATTGATGAAGTTAAAATATATATAAAAGGTGGGAACGGTGGCAATGGTTGTGTTAGTTTCCATCGTGAGAGATTTATTGACAGAGGCGGACCGGACGGTGGTGATGGTGGACGTGGCGGTAGTGTTATTTTCAGGAGTAAGCACCATCTTAATACGCTAGTAAATTATCGATATAAACAGCATTTTACCGCAGAAAACGGCAAAAATGGTAAAGATTCAAATAGAAGCGGTAAATCAGGAAAATCATTAGTTCTTGATGTTCCGATCGGTACTCAAATCTTTTCCGAGGACGGCAATATATTATTGTATGATTTCACTGTGGATGATCAAAGCTTTGAAATAATTAAAGGAGGAAGTGGTGGTCTTGGTAACAGCCATTTCAAATCGTCGGTTAATCAAGCTCCAAGAAAGCGTACGGAAGGAGAAATTGCCGAAGAAATGTGGATTCATTTAAGTTTAAAACTTCTCTCTGATGTTGGGCTTGTGGGGCTTCCAAATGCCGGTAAATCTACTTTTTTATCCGTTGTAACGGCAGCCAAGCCTAAAATTGCCGATTATCCCTTTACTACTTTAGTGCCGAATCTTGGAGTGGTATATGTTGATGACGAAGAGTTTGTCATAGCCGATATTCCTGGTTTAATTGAGGGGGCTCATCAAGGTCACGGACTTGGCGATAAATTCTTAAAGCATATAGAAAGATGTAATGTATTAATACATTTAATAGATGGCTCTAGTAATGATGTAGTTGCAGATTATAATACGGTACGTCTTGAGCTTGAGTCATATTCCGATTATCTAAAAAATAAAATCGAAACCATATGTCTTAATAAATGCGATGTTCTCACAGATGAGGAAATACAGGAAAAAATAAATAAGCTGCAGAAAGTTACTAATAAAGAAGTGTTTCCTATCTCTACCTGCACTAATGCTGGAGTAAATAAAATAGTTAAACTTGCTTTAGAGACTATAAAAAATCAGGAGTAATACTACTAGGTATTGCCTGCGTGGATACTGAGGATTGTCATTACGAGGATTCCTGAGATTGCCAAGTTCACTAACGTTCGCTTGCAATGACAATGAATAAGCTTTAAATTAAAGTAATACGTTGCTCTTCTGCTTCTAGATATTTCTCTAGCTCTTCCTTAGTATATTTCTTTTCTTTAAGCTTTATTTCGTGATTAAATATATATTGTACAGCTTTATCTTCTAAGGCAGGACCTTTAAGTCCTTCAATTGCTCTAGGATTATTTTTATAAAAATCAAATATCATATTTTCCTGCCCAGGAAAATTACGTGCTTGCTGCATAATAACTTTTCTTAAATCATCAGGCTCTAATTGCAAATTTTTAGATTTTGCATATTCAGCAAGTAATAAGCCTATTCGCACACGGCGTAGGGCTAATTTATTATAATATGCTGTTATTTCTTTAGAGGATTTATCTTTCAATAATGATTCATCTTGTTCATTTTTATCGGTTCCGGACTTTAGAATATTTTTTTCTTGCTCTAATAAAGATTCCGGTACATCAAAATCTAACAATTTTTCTAACTTATCAAATAAGTTCATTTTCATTATAGTATTAATAGCTTCTTCCGACTCATTTTCTATTTGTTTAGTAAAATGTGTACGTAATTCTTCAAGGCTATTACTTTGGAATTTTTTAGCAAATTCGTCATCGATAACGGTAGGTTCTGCAGTATGTACTGCTTTAATTTGTACTACAAAACGAGCATCCTTACCTGCTAAATCTTTAGCATGGTAATTTTCAGGAAAAGTAACATTAACATCTACTTCACTACCTGTTTTAGAACCTATTAATTGTTTCTCAAAACCGGGAATAAGTGCATTACTACCTATTATTACCTTAAAATCATTTAATTTACCGTCCTCAAAAGCTTTCTCCTTGATGTACCCGATTGCATCAATAGTAACCTGATCTCCGTCTTTTATTTTTGCTTTACTTTCTTTAGTATAATTTTTTGTTAATGCAGCAAGTTTTTCTAGTTGTTCTTCAACATCTTTAGAGTTTACTTCTAATTTTGGACGATCTAGTGAGATCTTTTTTAAATCCGGAATAGTAATTTTAGGTAATAGCTCTATTTTTACGGTAAATTCTAAAGCTTTATCGGATTCGTTTTGTAATTCTTCAATTTTGGGTCTACCGATTATATTTAGATTATGCTCTTTAATAACATGATTTACTGAATGGTTAATTCTTCTTTCTATTATATCATTCCTGATGGAAGTACCGTATTTTTTCTTAACAATTGAAACCGGTACTTTACCGGCTCTAAAACCTGCTATTTTAACTTTTTTGGTTAAATCAAGTAATTCTTTTTGAATATCGTCATCTATCTCACTTAAAGGAGTAGAAATTCTTGCATGAAAATCCAATCCTTCGTTTTTTAATACGGTAATTCCCATTTTAATAATCCATTAATTCTGTATATAGTTTGCTAATCAAAATAAACTAAAGAGCTGCAATATGCAATAGTTTTTGTAAAATCCCATTAGGATTAGGCATTGCTAACTGTGAGTTTCGCAGAACTCACCTTTGCTGGCATATAGTCGTCTATTTTTGCAATCACTAACTATTTCGCGTTAGCACTTAACAGCAATTGAGCCATTTCCATAGCAGTAAGCTCCTGCTTCTTATAATTTTCAAGGGCTTTAATAATTTGGGATATATCAAATATCTTATCGGTATTATTAATATAACAATATTTAGCCCGATTTCCCTTTTTTATTGTATTAATGTTCGGTTCGATGTTTGATATAGTACGTAATAACCTTAATTTGTGTCTATAAATCATTATGATAATTTTTTTCTGCTACTTTATTCTTAGTGCTAAGTAATCGTTTGCCGTTGCTTGTTTGTACTTTTCGTTTTGTTTCATCAGGATAAGTATTAAGCAATCCATGTAGGCTATTTGAGCATTACTAAATTCTTTCCCTGGATGAGCTTTAAGGAACTCAATAACTGTCAAATTTTTTATTATAATATACCTCATTATAATTAACCGCTCTATTAGTATTATTAACATAACAATATTTAGTCAAAAGCCCTTTTTTTATTATCTTAATGTTCGGTTCTATTTTTTGTATAGCGTTCAATAGCTTATTCAATTCATTTCTATAAATCAGGATAATAATTTTTCTCTTTCTTACTTCGCTTTTAGCATTAAGTAATCGTTTATCATTGCTTGCTTCCTCTTTTTTCTTTGCTTCTTCAGGATAAGTATCAACTAGCCAGGTTGCTATTTTAGAAGCAGTAAATTCTTTGCCGGCATGAGTTTTAAGAGTTTAATAATTGCAGTTTTGCGGTCAAAAAAAGACATATTCGGTAATTATATTAAGTTATAATTCATATTACTTTATTTTTTAGACATTGCTAAATTAAAGATGGATATTGTCATGAGCTAAGCGACTAGCCGTAGTCGATTTTGTAGAAGTACTTTTTTCTTTTTTGTTATTGCTCGTTTGTTCTTTATCTGAGTTAACTTTAAAAGCTCAATAATTACAGCTTTGTATTGAAATTTTGCAGAAAAAATAAATTATAAATTCTTCAAAGTAAACAAATTAATTATATAGAAATAAAAAATTAATATTATAGTGGTATAAAAATACAACTATTTTTTAAATTTTATAAAGATAAGGTATTTATGGGGTAACCCTTTATTTTTTAAAAAGAATTTAAAGGGTTATATCTTACTTTTTTAGAGTATATTGCAATAAACTAGATGATTTAGGAGCAAAAGCAAGTAAATAAATTGGGTATAAGATTTGTGGCATTGTTAACCAAAGATAGATATTATTATGAGCTAAATAACTGAAAGTGTTGTTGTGTGGAGGCCAAATCGTCATTGCGAGGCGCGAAGCGACGTGGCAATCCAAAAAAATAATTAAAAAAATTCTGATTTACAGAATTTTTTACTGGATTGCTTCGTCGAATTACTACGTAATTCTTCTCGCAATGACGGAAAACCAATCCACGCAACAATGCCACGCAGGAATGACATTAAGAGCATTTTTTATTAGACTGCTGAGTCAATTACTGAGTAATTTTCCTCACAATGGCGTTAAGCAATAAGATTTAAGCGTACTTCTTCGTTCAGTTCTTTAGCAGAAGATAATTCTATATCAAGTTCGGCAAATATCTGCACTAAAGCTACAGATAAATCATTGATCATTTTGTCGGTATGGGCAGGGGTTGGGATGATGCGGAGGCGTTCCGTACCTCTCGGTACGGTTGGAAAATTGATATGTTGAACGTAAATACCGTATTCATTAAGGAGCATATTTGAGGCTTTCGCCGTTTTAATCGGATCACCAATAATGATCGGCACTATATGACTTTCATTTTTCAAATAAGGTATATTAAAACGTTCAAAAGAATTTTTAAGTTTTGTAACTACTTCTTGATGTTTTATTCGTTCTTCATTCGATTCTTTAAGATGTCTAATACTATGCGTTGCAGCGGTAGAAATTACCGGCGGCAATGAAGTAGTGAAAATAAACCCTGGAGCGGTTAGTCTTATAGCGTCGACTAAATTATGGTTGCTAGTGATATAACCGCCGATAGTACCATATGCTTTGGCAAGTGTCCCTTGAATAATATCGATTTGATCACTACAATTAAGAAGCTCGGCAATACCACCACCCTGTTTACCGTATAAACCGACCGTATGAACTTCATCGATAAAGGTTAAAGCATTATATTTTTTGGCTAAGTTGATTATATCTTTGATAGGTGAGAAAAAACCGTCCATAGAGTAAGCCGATTCAAAAACAACAATTTTCGGTCTATTAATATCGACTGATTGTAAAAGCTCTTCTAGATGCTTAACGTCTAAATGTCTATATATATATTTCTCGGCTCTTGAACTTGTAATCCCTGCAATTATTGATGCATGATTTAGCTCATCGGAGAAAAATACTATATCCGGTATGATTTTAGCAAGACTTGCAAGCGTTGTATCATTTGCAACAAAACCGGATGTAAAAACTAAAGCTGCTTGCTTTTTGTGTAAATTTGCAAGTTCTTTTTCAAGCTCAAGAATGGCGATATTATTACCGCCGATATTGCGAGTTCCACCTGACCCAACACCGTATTTTAGCAAGGCATCTATAGAAGCGTGCATTACTTTTGCATGTTTACTCATACCCAAATAGTCATTAATGCACCACATAACTATTTGTTTATTAGCGTGTTCTGCAAAAGGAAAATTATCGGCTTGTCTTTTTAAGGCCTTAAATTTTCGATATCTTCCTTCGTTTTTTATCTTTTCTATATTTTTTCTAAATATAATATCGTAATAAGACATTTTTTTGATTTTTTTTCCGCGTAGGCGGGGATTCCTTTTTTTTATTTTTAAAATTTTTTATCTAAATATTTTTAATGTTTTTTTTTTTTTTTCGCCTTTGTGGGG
>NZ_BCMR01000004.1:0-19145 GCF_001653015.1 Rickettsia sp. Tenjiku01 | reverse complement strand
TGTTTCCTTTAAATTCCTTCCTATAAGCGAGCTTCCGAAGAAGTTTATTATAATTTTGTTCCAATGTCTCTACAGTCTTTGAAGTTAAGCTATCATTGTCAAGCATTCTTAAGTAATGAGCGTTAAGGCTATTCATCTTAGCAAAATCAAGCTTAGAAGGTGATTTACCGAGTGAATCAAGATTAAACCAGTCTATAGCCTGAGTCATTGAGATAATTTCATCATTGCCGTGACTCCATCCAAGACGCAGTAAATAATTGCACAAACTTTCCGGTAAATACCCCATATCCTTATAAGCTTCAATGCCTAATGCTCCATGCCTTTTGGATAATTTTGCTCCGTCTGCTCCATGAATTAACGGTATATGAGTCATGCTCGGTACTGCATATCCGAAAGCCTGATAAATAGCGAGTTGCCTTGCTGCATTGGTTAAATGATCGTCACCTCTAATAATATGAGTTATACCCATATCATGATCGTCTACTACAACGGCTAGCATGTAAGTAGCAGTGCCGTCTGCTCTTAATAGTACCATATCATCTATATGAGAGTTTTCAATTACTACCTCACCTTGTAAAGTGTCATGAATTGTTATGCTACCCTCTCTTGGAGTTTTTAGACGTATTACCGGCTTAATATCAGTAGGATAGATAGATGGATCTTTGTCACGCCACTCGCTATTAAAAATAAAATGCTGTTTATTTTCTAAAGCTTGTTGTCGCTGTCTTTCTATTTCTTCTTGGCGAGTAAAACAATAATATGCTTTACCGTTTTGCAGTAATTTTAGTGCAGCTTCTTTGTAAAGATTATTACGTTTAGACTGGAATATAACCTCACCGTTCCAATCAAGCCCTAGCCATTTTAGACCTGAGAATATAGCTTCTACCGCTTCTTTAGTTGACCTTTCTTTATCAGTGTCTTCAATGCGAAGCAAGAACTTACCGTTATGATGCCTTGCGAACAAATAATTAAAAAGGGCGGTTCTTGCCGAACCTATATGTAAAAACCCCGTCGGTGACGGAGCAAATCTAGTAATTACTTTATTATTCATTTATTATCTTTTTTACATATATACTAAGAACTGTGTCATACCGTGGCTTGCCACGGTATCCAGAAAACAACTAAACATACTAATAATATTAGTATGTTTAACTGGATCCTGCGATCAAGTCAGCTGTGTTGCATGGATCAGTTTTTGCGTCATTGCGAGGAAATTACATAGCAATTGACGAAGCAATCCAGTAAAAAATGCTAAAAATTAGCATTTTTTTATTATTTTTCTGGATTGCCACGCTCCTTACAGTCGCTCGCAATGACGATTCGGTATTCATGCAACAAGGCTGATCAAGTTAGCTAGGATAACACATACTCTTTCTCCCCAAACACATAAAATAATTTACGTCTATATCATCGCTTAATTTCCACTCATTTTTAGCTGGATCATATACCAAGCCTTTCAGTTCTTTAATTTCAATTGTGGTATCCGTAAGCATTTCGTAAATTTCCAACGGTTTTAGGAATTTGCTATAATCATGAGTGTTTTTTGGTACCCAACCTAAAATATATTCGGCAACTATTATTCCAAGTATATAAGCTTTTTTAGTACGGTTAATCGTAGAAATTATTGCCATACCGTTTGGCTTAATATGCTTCACCAAATTTAGTATAAATTGCTGTACGTTTTCTACGTGTTCAATAACCTCAAGACAAATTACCACATCATATAGCTTGTCACTTTCTAATTCTTCTATAGTAGATTGTAAATAATTTATCTTTACGTCGTTTTCCTTAGCATAAGCAGTTGCCGTTTCAATATTACTTTGCAGTGCATCAATGGCTGTAACGTTAAAACCTTGAGCCGCTAAAGGCGTTGCAATTAACCCTCCACCGCAACCGACGTCTAATATTTCTAATTTAGAAATATCGTTAGACATCTTTTCAAACTCTACTTCTAGAGGTAATTTGTGCGTCAATCTGCTGTTCGCATCCTCACGTACCAAAGCGTACGCTGCGGTGCTGTGCTGCATGTTTCCTACAAATTCCTCTCTATAAGCGAGTTTGGAAAGGTGTCTATTGTAATGCGTATTTATTTTCTCTATTATATATTCAAGGCGAATAGGGTTTATTCGGTGTAAGATACCGAATTCTCCGTCCTTATTCCACCAATTATGAGAAATTTTCTCAAATTTTTCTAATTCTTTTTTATCGATTGAAGACATAGTCTATGATTCTTTCCAATGTCATCCCGTGGCTTGACCACGGGCTCCATAAGTACAGCCTAAGAACTTTAGTGGATCCCGTGGTCAAGCCACGGGATAACAAGAGGCCATACAACAAACATATATAATATACTCAGATGACTTTAATAATACTAGCCTTAATTTTAATTAGCTGCATATTTGCCCCGCTTGGCTGCATTGCCCTATGGAAGAGATATATTTATTTCGGTGACGGGCTTGCTCATAGTAGTTTTTTAGTGGCTAGTATAAGTATTATAGCACATGTTCCATTAATATATTCAGGCATAATAGTTGCAATTCTTTTTTCGTTTTTTGTGTTTATTTTTAAAAATAATTCTGAAAAAAACGCAGTTATTAATTTGATTTCTAGCTTTATGCTAGCTGTTGCTTTAGTTATTAATTATTTTACTTCTTTGCAGAATAATATAGTGAATTTGTTGTTTGGGGATATTTTATCCGTATCTTTTAATGATTTGATGATACTTGCAATAGTGCTAATAACTATTATAGGCTTTATAGTATATTTTTATAATCAAATTCTTCTTATCATTATCAATAGAGATATTGCCGTCATAAAAGGCTTAAAGGTTAATATTATTGAGCTAATATTTTTACTGCTTCTCTCATTATCGGTATTTTCTGCTATAAAGATTGTCGGAGTACTTATGGTAACTGCTATTTTACTTATTCCTGCAATGATTGCACGGTTTGTAGCATATAGCCCCTCCCAGATGATTATAATATCAATTCTTATATCTTTATTTATTAATTTTTGTGCTGCATTTAGCTCTTTCTACTTTGATTTACCTTTAACTCCATTGTTTATTATATTAGGTACGTTTATTTATGGTTTGTTGTATTTAAAGCGATTATTATGAACCAAAATGCATTTACTGAATATGTCAAAGAATTGTTAGAACCATATGGTTCAGTAGCCGTTCGTGTAATGTTTGGTGGATATGGTATATATAAGAGTGATGTTATAATAGGAATTATTAAGAGCAATGAATTATATTTTAAGTCAGATCTAAGCACTTATGAATATTTTCAATCTTTCGGTTCTGAGTTATTTGTATATCAAAGTAAAGGTAAACTTGTAACTCTATCATATTGGAAGGTGTTACCTGAAATTATGGAGGATCAAGAGTTATTAGGTAAGTGGTTTAAATTAGTTTTGAATGCTGCTATTAATAGTCAAAAGAAAAAATAAATGTCGTCCCGTGGTTTGACTAGCGTTGTTGTGTGTGGCGTTTTTTTCTGTCATTGCGAGAAGACGCCATAGGCGTCGACAAAGAAATCTCAGGCACGATTCCTGAGATTGCCACGCTCCTTGCAGTCGCTCGCAATGAAGTTAAAATCTATCCACATTTTTCATTATCTCAAGATAATCAATTTTGCCGTTTGTAAGTAGAGGTATTTCTGAATCGGTAATAATTACTTTCGGTAAATGTAGTAAAGGAATTTGAGCTTTAGATACAGCATCTGCAAAGTTCTCTCTATTTATATTGGAACCGGTAGTAAGTAAAATAATCTTGTCTTCGTGCGTTTTATCGGGAATAGAAATAGCAGCGTGCAAGGAATCAGGATCAATGTCGCTTGCAAGTTCTTCAATTTTTGTAAGAGATATCATTTCCCCTGCTATTTTAGCAAAGTGTTTTAAACGTCCTAGAGTTGTTATATATCCTTCAGAATCGATTGTGACTATATCGCCTGTGTCGTACCATTCTTTATAAGTACGGTGACCTTCTAAGTCCAAGTAACCAAGCATGATGTTAGGACCCTTAATGAATAAACGTCCCCCTTCATTTATTCCCTCTACTTTCTCAAGCTTATAATCAATTTTCGGTAATAATCTTCCTACCGTGCCTGCTTTATTATGCATAGGGGTATTGCAAGCTATAATAGGTGAGGCTTCTGTAATCCCATATCCTTCAAAAATACGTATGCCATACTTATTAAGCCAAAATTGTCGTGTAGATTCTTTTAATTTCTCGCTACCGGCAAATATATAGCGTAATGAGTAAAAATCGTATGGGTGAGCGTAATTAGCATAACCGTTTAAAAAAGTATCGGTAGAAATTAATATAGTTGCTCCAATATCGTATATAACTTCAGGAATGCTACGATAATTTAGTGGAGAAGGATATAGAAACAGCTTAATACCGTTTAAAGTTGTAATAATTGCACCACTAAGACCAAAACTATGAAATAGCGGTAGCGCATTAAATACTATATCTTCAGGGCTAAAAGGTACTTTAGCAGTTATTTGATATCTATTAGTTTGTAAATTTCTGTGAGATAATAATACGGCTTTAGGTTCACCTTCAGTACCCGAAGTAAAAATTATCACTGCCGGTTTTTCGTCATCACGATTACGACAAAAATAATTGTAATAAGTTTGGGCACAATAACTTCCTATTTTTGCTTTTAGTTTTAGGGCTGTACCAATCTGATTTTTAAAATCTTCTAAATATATTATTTTAATACCGAAATCTAATAAGTTAGTTATTAATGCATGTAAATTTGCTTTCTCAATAAATTGTTTTGAAGTGTAAACTACTTTAATTTGTGCAAGTTTACAGGAGTTAATAATAGTACTTATGCCGCTGCTCCAGTTAATTATAGCAGGAACATAACCGCTAGATTGCATAGCGTAAAAAGTAATTAACGTATTCGTGGTATTAGGCAACATTAAGCCTAAATTTCTGCCAAAGATATTATTCTTTTTGATTAAATCACCTAGGATAAAAGATTTTAATATTAAATCTCGATAAGTAACCGCATTATTTTCAAAATCATCAACTATTTTTTTCTTAAATCCATGAATTTTAGCAGCTTCTATAAGAGATGAGAATACAGTATTTTGATAGTCTGAACTTTCAAACATCATGTCAGCCATGATATCATAAAGAGTCCTAGATATATAACTGCGTCGTTCTTGATTGCTTGTAGCATCCATATTAGCGAATTTTACCGGTGGTAAAACGGTTATAGTAATTTTAGGAAATATTTTTCTTTTTAATATGTTTTTTAATTTTGATAAATGAGTAAATTGAGTACCGTCTATTCTAACCGGTAAGACGGTAGCACCGGCTTTATCGGCAATCATTCCCGGTCCTTCGTATATTTTCATTAAAGAGCCGGTAACGCTTATTCTACCTTCAGGGAAAATTGCTACTTTCTGATCCTTTTGTACTGCTTTTACTAAAGTCTTTATTGCCATTGGGTTACTTGGATCAACCGGCAAAGTTCTTGCCATACGTAAAAACGGTTTAATCCACCATATTTTTTGTATATCGGGACTAATTGCAAAAGTCATTTCTTCTCGTAAGTAAGTAGCAATTAGCGGCGGATCTAGATATGAAATATGGTTAGCGACCACTACTACTTTTTTACCTGCTTTTTGAAAATTTTCAAATCCTTTAACTTCAACCTTATACATAAGATCAAAACAGATTTGGAATATTCTTCGCAATAGCTTAAATGGAATAATTTTAACTTCAGGTATTAAACGGTAAATATGTATAGTAACGATTATATTAGCTAGGCTAATAAATAATATAATCCAGGGTATAGTGAAATTTAGGTAAAATAATAAAGATAGAATTATTGTGGATCCCACCATGAAAATGGAATTGATAAGATTGTTAACGGCAATAATTCGACTACGATGAGCAGGGTTTGCGTAATGCTGTAATATCGCAAAAAGCGGAACGATATATAATCCGCCTATTGCCGCTAAGAACAATAAATCTATAACTATGCGCCAATTATGTCTTTTCGATAAAAATACAAAAATACTTTTTAGCTGAGTAGGTTCGTAGTTAACTGAGCTAATTCTACTTGCAAAGAATAAATCAATACCAAAAATACTAATGCCTAGGGCTGAAATAAATAGATATTTAACGGTAATCTCATCTTCAAATATTTTGCTACATAAAAACGAACCGACCCCAACACCAAGCGAGAAAACCGCTAAAAATAAATTAGCAACATTCTCATCAGCTTTAAAAGTTATCTTAGCAAGTAAAGGTATTTGAGAAATTATAGCAGCTCCGATAAACCAAAACCATGAAATACCAAGTATAGCTAAATATATCTGTTTTTTTGCTTTGGCATATTTAATCATATTTATGCTTTCGTCTATAATATTTAAATTTATTTTAATATCACGATTTACGTTTTTAGATTTTGGGGAAAAAAGGCTTGTAATAAAGCCAAGAAAAGCGATGGTAATGAAGGAATAAATTATAAAATTATTGCTGATTGTATAATAGCTGCCGATTATAGTACCGATAAAAATACCGATAAAAGTTCCGGCTTCAACAAAGCCGTTAGCTCCAAGTAGTTCGTCTTTATTTAGGTGATCAGGTAATACGCTATATTTGATTGGACCGAAAAAAGTAGAATGTATACCCATTAAGCCAATAGAACAAAACAGGATTAACAGATTATTATGATGAAATCCGTAAATTGCAAAGGCAATTATACCGATTTCACAAATCTTAATAATTTTAATAAGATTTGCACGCTCGTATTTATCGGCAATTTGTCCTGCTATGCTTGCGAATATTATAAAAGGTAATACAAAAGTAGCATTAGCAATTAAAACAAGTAGATTATTATATTTACTTAAAGCTCCTGAAATACCATAAGTTATAAGGATTACCAGAGCATTTTTTAATATATTATCATTAAGACAACCGCATAACTGCACTATAAAATTCGGTAAAAATCGTCTATCTTTGAAAAGATATAATTTGTTTGTGTCCATGATATAAAATATTTTAAATGCCAATTTTATTGGGTGACTCTTATGTCATTCCCGTGAAAACAGGGATCCAGTAATTAAAAAATATAAATACAGTAAGTTTTGCAAACTAAAAACTCGATTTATCTCGCTTTACCCTGGATTCCCGCGTATGCGGGAATGACATAAGCGAGCTATGCAACAAAACCTAAACTCCCCAAATATTAGCAATTTATATTAATATGTCAAATGTGGTGCTTATTTACTTTCTGTTTCTAAGCATCTTGATTTTATTAATTCATCTACACGAGAAATGTTTTCGTCCGTAGAATCAGTGTAATTTTTGACTATTGTTTGTAATGCAGATAAAGCTTGGCTTGTAGTATCTTTCGTTTTAACTTTCTTTCTTCTTTGTAAATTCTTTTTTAAGGCAGTTGATAAATTATCAAATTTAGCCGGTGATTTGGCTTTTTTCGGTGCTTCTTTGATATAGTTGGTAGACGACATAAATAATTATCTTTTCACATTAGCATTATTATATTATATTATGGATATTTTGGAAAATAAAACTATAAATAATCTATGAATCAAAGTAATATAATCTCTCCTGAGTTACTGGATGAGAGAAGAAATATTGCAAGGCAAGGGGGCGGTGAAGCTAGGATCAACGCACAACATCAAAAAGGTAAGTTAACTGCACGAGAACGCATAGAAGTATTATTAGATCCGAATAGCTTTACCGAAACAGGTATGTTTGTATCCCATAGATGCGATAATTTTGGGATGCAGGATAAAAAGTTTTTAGGTGACGGCGTTGTAACGGGACACGGTACGATAAACGGTAGGTTGGTATTTATTTATAGCCAAGATTTTACCGTACTCGGCGGCTCTCTCGGCGAATATCATGCTAAGAAAATCTGTGATATTATCGATCAAGCTATAGAAACCGGTGCTCCCGTAATCGGTATTAACGACTCAGGGGGAGCAAGAATTCAAGAAGGGGTTGATGCTCTGGCCGGATACGGTGAATTATTTCAGCGTAATGTTTTAGCGTCGGGTGTCATCCCTCAAATTACCCTAATTATGGGCCCTTGTGCCGGTGGTGCGGTATATTCTCCTGCCTTAACCGATTTTATATTTATGGTTAAGAATAGTTCTTATATGTTCGTAACTGGTCCCGATGTAGTAAAAACCGTTACGGGTGAAGAAGTAAGCCAAGAAAAGCTCGGCGGTGCTAGGATGCATACCACTAAAAGCGGCGTTGCTGATCTTGCATTTAACAATGATATAGAAGCATTGCTTGAAATTCGTAAATTCTTTAATTTCCTTCCGTCATCCAATCGTAGTCCTCTTCCTGTTCGTGCGACTGTTGATCCTGCCGATAGAGTTGATATGTCTCTTAGCACGTTAATACCTAACACTCCTAATAAGCCTTATGATATGAAAGAGCTTGTTGAGCGTATCGTTGATGAGGGAGAATTTTTTGAACTACAACCTGATTTTGCTAAGAATATCATTATTGGCTTTGGTTATATGGAAGGTTATCCGGTAGGATTTGTGGCTAATCAGCCTTTGCATTTAGCAGGATGTTTAGATATAAACGCCTCAAGAAAAGCAGCAAGATTTGTTAGATTTTGTGATGCTTTCAATATTCCTATAGTAAGTCTTGTTGATGTGCCTGGATTTCTGCCTGGTACATCCCAAGAGCATGATGGTATTATTAAACACGGGGCTAAGCTGTTATACGCTTATGCGGAAGCTACAGTGCCGAAGATTACTGTGATTACCCGTAAGGCTTATGGAGGTGCTTATATAGTTATGAACTCCAAGCATCTTAGAGGCGATATAAACTATGCTTGGTTTAATTCGGAAATCGCTGTTATGGGGGCAGAGGGAGCAGCCGAGATAATATTTAAGGAAGAATGTAAAAACCCTGAAGCTAAAAAACAAAAAATCGATGAATATAGGAAAGTAGTAACTTCGCCTTTTGTTGCGGCATCTAGGGGATATTTGGATGATATTATAAGACCACAAAATACCAGATGGCGAATATGTAAGGCATTAAATTTCCTGCGTACTAAAAAAGTAGAACTGCCTTGGAAGAAGCATGATAATTTGCCGCTTTAGCTGTCATCCCGTGGCTTGACCACGGGCTCTCAGAATACAGTCTGTGACACAAGACCCCGTGGTCAAGCCACGGGGTGACATTAGGATATAAAAAACTATGAATAAACCATTATTTGATAAAATTTTAATTGCTAATCGTAGCGAGATCGCCGTTAGGATAATACGTACCTTAAAAAAGATGGGGATAAAGTCGGTTGCAGTATATTCTGAAGCGGATACAAACTCAATGTATGTGCAGCATGCAGATGAGGCTTATTATATAGGTGATTCCCCCGCAACGGAAAGTTATTTATCTATTAAAAATATTATTTCGGCGATTCGTGAAAGTGGCGCAAGTGCAGTACATCCAGGTTACGGTTTTTTGTCAGAAAATCCAAATTTTGCCAATATTCTTAAAAGAGAAGGTGTTGTTTTAATAGGACCGAGTGCCGGAACTATTAAAAAAATGGGCGATAAAATCGAAGCAAAAAAGATAGCGATAGAAGCCGGAGTTAGCACCGTGCCAGGTTATATGGGAACTATAAACGATGTTAAACAAGCTATAGATTTTGCTAAAGAGATTGGTTTTCCGGTAATAGTAAAAGCGGCTGCCGGCGGCGGTGGGCGTGGTATGAGAGTAGTGAATAATCCCGCTGAAATGGCCAATGCTTTTGAGTCGGCAAAGCTTGAAGCAGCCAATAGTTTTAGTGACGATAGATTATTTATTGAGAAGTTAATTCAAACTCCCCGTCATATTGAAATTCAGCTAATTGCCGATCAATACGGCAATAGTGTATGTCTCGGAGAGCGGGAATGTTCAATACAGCGTCACCATCAAAAAGTAATCGAAGAAGCACCAAGTTCTTTTATTACTGAAGATATAAGGCAAGAAATGTATAGGCAGGTAATATCCTTATCTCAAAAAGTGGGATATTATTCGGCCGGTACCGTTGAGTTTATAGTAGATAGCAATAAAAATTTCTATTTTTTAGAGATGAATACTAGGTTGCAAGTCGAGCATCCTGTTACTGAGCTAATTACCGGTATAGATATCGTTGAAGAGATGATACAAATCGCAGCCGGCGAGAAATTATCATTTACACAAGATGACGTACAATTAAAAGGTTGGGCATTTGAATCACGAATTTGTGCCGAAAACCCAAGCCGAGGTTTCTTACCTTCTAGCGGTAGAATTATAGCTTATTCCGAACCTGCAAAGAGTCCTAATATCCGTATAGATACAGGGATTGGGCTTGGCGGCGAAGTAAGTATGTTTTATGACTCAATGATTGCAAAATTATGTACTTACGGTGAAACAAGAGAGCAGGCAATTGAGCTAATGCATTCTGCTTTGAGTTCTTATATAATTAACGGTATTGCTCATAATATCAGTTTCTTAGAAGCGGTAATGCTACATCCACGCTTTGTTAGCGGCGATATTTCTACTGCCTTTATTCAAGAAGAATATCCTGACGGTTTTTCCGGAGCTAGTCTAACTTCAGAAGTAACTACCGTATTTTTAGCAACAGCTATTTTTATTTATATATCGGAGCAAAGACGTGCTTCTTTAATTTCCGGCAATATTAACAATCAGGCTAACAAAATAGGTACAAGATGGGTAGTAACTATCGATGATAAACTATTTCCCGTATTAATTACACCTGTTGAAAACGGCTATAATATACGTCACGAAAGCGATAGAATATATATTCGTAGTAACTGGAATTTAGGTAATGAACTTTTTACGGCTATAATTAACGGTAAAAAGACAAATGTGAAAATTGAGAATATCAGAACCGGTTATTTATTATCGCATGCCGGTATTAGCGTAAAAGCCTTTGTACGCTCTCCTCGTATCTCAGAACTTGAAGCGTTGATGGTCTCAAAAGTAGTGGTGGAAGAAAGCTCCGAACTACAAGCTCCTCTAAGCGGTCAGATTGCTGCGATAAAGGTGAAAGAAGGGCAGGAAGTGACGGCAGGACAAGAAATTATGATTTTAACTGCTATGAAAATGGAAAACCTGATTCTTGCCGAAAGAGACGGAAAAATAGCTAAAATTTTTGTTAATGAAAAGGATAATGTTATAAGAGGGCAGATATTATTAGAATTTGCTTGATATATTAGATTCTGTAAATAATTCCATTATTTATATTTTCAGATATTTTTTAGCGAAAATTAATAAGATGTTTGCAGTAATAGTTGTTCCTATTTCACAACAATCTTATAATTTGCAGCAAAGAAGAGCAAAAATAGATTAATTTAAGTTTCCTTCACAGAACCTAATATATTGTCTTTCGCTTATAATTCGCTACTATAGTAAACTCAGCTCCATTTTATGACAAGCATAAGGGTAGAGCCTATATATTAATAGGCAAGACAACGAACAACGAAGTACAAAATAGAGATCAGTTTACTATATTCATTTATTTAGAATTAATTAAGTCAAAATGTTTCTCAATAACTGAAATATTTGAGCTAGCTTTTTCAAATAGATAATGATTTTTGTTTACCTTTTATTATATACCTCTACAGCTTCTGTAAATTCTTCTTGATTAAGGTAACACTCTTCTCCTAAATAATATTGTGCTTCTTGATAATAATTAGAGCTTTTGTGTATTTTACTATACATGTCTATAGCTTCTAATTTCTCATTCCTAAAATAATGTCCTTCCGTAAGATTTTTTATAAAAAAGTATATATTACCATGAAATATGATTCTCATGTTTCGTGGTAATATATATGTATCTAATAAATGTGTAAGAGGTTTTGTCGTCATTGTGAGGAAAATTGTAAGTTTTGATTAAGCAATCTAGTTAAAAATACTAATATTATTAGTATTTTTAACTAGACCCCATGGACAAGCCACAGGGTAACAATTAGGAAACTGGTCCACGCAACAACGTCTATGCAGGAATGACATAAGAGTAGGCAATGAAGCAATCTTATCGTAGGAATAATATTATTAAAGCTCAGAATCAAATATTTTTATATCACCCGCCTAAAGACGTTTCTTCATCAAGTCCCTTAAGGGCAAAAGTGCGAAATATACCTGATTTAGAAGGAGTATGTTTTAACCTAGAGCCTGTGTTAGGTTTTTCAGTTTCAACCTTAAAATCAGAAACATAGCCCTCGTCTTCTACTACAGTATTTGTATTTATTGGAATTTTCTTCCCGCTAGAATAATCTTCTAACAGTGCTTTAATTTCTGCAAAATTTTGTAAATCTTTAGATAGTTGTTTTTTGAATTTAGAAAATTTTTGCTTTATTTGTTCTGATGATAAATTCTTATATCCGTCATAATGTGATGATATACTTGTTTTTAATATCCTCTCTAATATGTATTGGTGGTTAGGATTATTAGCTTTTTTACACAATGTAGAAATCTCAGTGATTTGAGTTAGTTGACACGATATATGGCTATATAAGTTATCTTTTTCCCATCCTTTAACATTATAGTGAGCACCGTGTTTAAGTAAATATTTTACTATTGTGACCTGCCCATACTCTGATGCAAGTATTAAAGGTGATACATCTGTATTGCCGTTAATCGTTACCCCTGTATCTAATAATGTTTTTACCGCATTTAAATTACCGTATATTATTGCTACTTCTAGAGCTACATCTAAATTAGCATTTTTAGATAAAAGATACTTTGCAATTTCTTTTCTATTTTTTAAATTTGCGGTACTTAATGGTGTGTTAAACGATATGCAGTATTAATATCAAAACCGCAACAAATTTTTTAATTACTTCAAGCTTATTTTCGTTTATTGCTTTAAAAAAGATTTGCTTATGAAGATCGTTTACATTTTGACCACCTTGTGCTGCTTCTTCTAAGGTTGTATTTAAATAAGTTGCTCCTTTTATTAAAAGATCACATGTAATGTCTATTTTGTAAGGTTCTTCCAACCGGCAGTAACATTTAGTGTATTAGAACCATAATGACTAAAATTTACATTCGCTCCTTTTTCTTCTACAAAATACTTTACTAAAATTAAATTTTTATTGTGTATTGCTTGTATTAGGCTGGGATTAGGTTCAAACGTAAGATGATTAAGTAAATATTCAGCTTGTGCATTATTGTTTTTAAGTATATTATTTTAAATACCCTAGAGTTATTACATTTTCTGTTTTAGTATTTTCCGGCTTAGTAGTTCTTTTAATTTGAGAACCCCCTGGAGCTGTGGAGAAGTTGTGCATGATAATTTACCTTAAATTAATTTATAGCGTGCGTTATAGATTAATCTAAGTAAATTATCAACATCTTAATTGATAGTAAAATAATTTACGATTTCTTAACTTTAAGTTGTATTTGATGGTTCTCTAATTCTACTTTACTTACATAATCAGGCGTGAAATTTTTAGCAAACTCGCCTAAAGTGTGTTCTTTAATAAAGTCTCCATAATTATCAATTATCTTAGATAAATCAAACTCGCTTATTATCTCAATTAAAATCCTGTCAGTGATAGAGAAATCGGCATCTTTTCGAGCCTGTTGTATAAAGCGTACAATGTCTCTTGCGTATCCTTCTTCTATTAACTCAGGTGTTAGATCTAAATCAAGTATTAACAAGCTACTATTATTCTCAAAACTTGCTGCTCCTTTGATATGTGAATACGGCTCTAAAACTAGCTTATATTCGTCACTATTTAAGGTTTCACCGCATATAGCTAAACCGCCTGCGATAGCTTCCCACTCACCTTGTTTAGAAGCGGCTATAATCTCTTTCATTTTATGCGGCAAACGTTTACCAAGCATTGGGAAATTAATCGATAGTTTTTTGCTTGCGTAATTCTCTAGATCGTCACGATAAATTACCGCCTTAACATTAATTTCATCTTTAATTAAATCTTCAAAATCTTTGAGGTTGTTATTATGTTTACTGATAATAGCTATGCTAGCAAGTGGCTGCCTTACCCTGATATTTTCAGTGCTTCGGATAAATAGGCTATTACTGCAAATATCAAGCACGTTATCCATAGTAGCAACCAGCTCGTGATTTATTTCAAAGTCTGAGAGAGTAGGGTAGTTGCAGAGATGTACGCTAATCGCGTCATTGCGAGGCACTGAAAGTGCCGTGGCAATCTTATGAGATACTCCTGAAATTGCTTTGTCAAGACTTGTGTCTTTCCTCGCAATGACGTTTGATTTTCCTGAGAGTGTCGTGTCGTTACGCTCCTCACAATGACGTAATCCCTTATATATCGCTTCCGAAATCATAGGCACTAGTGCCGACATCGCAATAGCCATGGTGTCTAAACATGAATATAGAGTATTATAAGCATTTTGCTTATCTGTATCTTTTTCGCTTTTCCAAAATCTAGCTCGGCTTCGTCTTATATACCAGTTATTCAAAACTTCAAAAAATTCTGAAACTGCATGATAAGCTGTTTGCGTATCGAAATTATCTAAGCTCTCTTCAATTTTTTGTACGGCTATTTTAAGCTTAGATAATATATAAACATCAAGTACGTTTTTAGAGCTAAAATTAAGCTTGCCTTTAAGCGAATCGGCATTAGCATACATCGTAAAGAAATGGTAAGCATTCCATATAGGTTTGATAAATAGACGAAGCGTATCAAATACCATTTTGCCGTCTTTATCAATTAATAGCTCCTGACCTTTAACAACGTTTGAAGATAACATCGTAACTCTTAAAGCGTCAGAGCCGTATTTATCAAATAGCTCCAGCGGATCGGCGTAGTTATTAAGACGCTTTGAAAGTTTTTGACCTGTAGCATCTAAAATTACGCCGTGGCATATACAATTTAAAAACGGTGGGCGATCAAATAAAGCGGTAGATAGCACCATTAAAGTATAAAACCATCCGCGTGTTTGAGCTGAATACTCAACTATAAAATCAGCCGGAAAATGATCCTCAAACCACTCTTTATTTTCAAAAGGGTAATGGGCTTGCCCATATGGCATTGAACCGCTTTCAAACCAGCAATCAAACACGTCTTCTATTCTACGCATTGTTGATTTACCGGTTGGATCGTCGGGATTTGGTCTTGTCAGTTCATCGATAAACGGACGATGTAAATCAGTAACTTTAACACCAAAATCTTTCTCTAATTCCTCTATAGAGCCGTAAACGTCTATGCGTGGATATTTTGGATCATCGGACTTCCATACAGGCAGCGGAGTTCCCCAGAATCTATTACGGCTTATCGACCAATCACGGGCATTTTCAAGCCACTTACCAAATAAATTATCTTTAACATGGAAAGGTATCCAGTTAATTTGCTGATTTAACTCTACCATTCTATCTTTAAATTGCGTAACCTTTACGTACCATGACGGAACAGCCTTATATATAAGAGGCGTATCTGTTCGCCAGCAATGAGGATAATTATGAATATACTGCTCGGTTTTGAGCCAATTTCCTTGCTCTTTCAGTTTGATTATTATTTTGTCATTTGCATCAAATACTTGTAAGCCCTCTAAATCAGGAATTTCTTTAGTGAATTTACCGCTATTATCAACAGGACAAACAAGCTCAATACCTTTCGATTCACAAAGTATTTGGTCATCTTCACCAAAGCCTGGAGCCATATGTACGACTCCCGTGCCGTCACCCTCAACCACGAAATCACCTGCAAATATCTTGAAGCTGTTTGGATGATTCTCGAAATAGTCGAATAAAGATTTATAGTTCAATCCTTGAAGTTCTGAGCCTTTAATTATCTCAAAATTTTCTTCACCGCTAAGTCCTAATTCTTTAGCATATTTAGAGACGGAATAGGCAGCTATTATATAACAAACATCATTTTTAGGGACTAATGCATAATCTATATCACTACCGACTGCTAAGGCTAAATTTGACGGCAATGTCCAAGGTGTTGTCGTCCAAGCGAGTATACGGTATTCTTTAAAAGATCCTGTGGTCGTAGCCACGGGATGAGATAGTACAAAACTCACCGTTACAGCTTTATCGGCTCGCTCACGATAAGAATGATCAAGTCTTGTTTCAAAATTAGAAAGCGGTGTTTCGCATGCCCAAGAATAAGGCATTACCCGCATAGATTCATACAATAACCCCTTATTATATAACTCCTTAAATGCCCAAAGTACGGATTCCATAAAATTCTTATCCATCGTTTTATAAGAATTTTTAAAATCCACCCATCTTGCTTGACGAGTTACATATTCTTCCCAATCATTAGCATATTTCATTACCGAAGCTCTGCAATGTGCATTAAACTTCTCTATACCAAAATTAGCTATTGCAAGACGTCCTGAAATGCCAAGTTCTTTCTCTGATTGCATTTCAGCAGGAAGACCGTGACAGTCCCAACCAAAGCGACGCTCGACTTTCTTACCTTTTACGGTTTGGTATCTAGCATATACGTCTTTAATAAAGCCGGTAAGCAAATGACCGTAATGCGGCAAACCGTTTGCAAAAGGCGGGCCGTCATAAAAAATAAATTCTGACTCTCCGTTCCTATCATCAATAGATTTTTGGAATATATTATTGTCTTGCCAAAATTTTAGTATCTCTCGCTCTAAGCCTGCAAAATCAGCATTCGAGCTAACTTCAGGATAATATTTAGTATTTGTCATTATTTTAGAAATTATTTTTACAAATATCTTCATTATATGCAATAGAGGTCATAATACAAGAATTTTTAAGGTATTTAAGAAAGTAATCAGGTGTATTACAGATTAAAAGATGATATAGAAAGTTTGTCTAACTCAATTCATTTCACTATTAGTTACTACCTATCGTTTCAGCTTCATAAGCCGGATAATATTTGTGCTTCGTATCCTAAATACTGCTACTCTTCATTTAAATATTTAAACATTACTTCAACTCTAGTATATTGTGTTAAATCGCTAAGGCACAGTGCTTTAGCATCACTTTCTACTTTATTACTTAAATTTAGTAGGAGCTTTTGTTTTTGCTCTAAATTAATAGTTTTCATAAGAGCTAGCAAATCACAGATTTTACATATTAAATTCTTTATTGTTATCTTTATACTATTAATATCTTCATTATATTTCACTTCGTTAAATTTTTTCACTTGAATCTCTTTATACTCAGGTACATTCTTATATTTAGTAACAGTACGGCTTTTTATCGTCTCTTTCTCTAGCCGTGCTTTTTTGTAAATTGGCTCATGGCCCTTAATTTGCCTTATACATACGTTATAATTTAATAGTTGGATATATAAATTGGTTTTGCTCAAGAAATATCATCATAAGTTTTTAATTTTTTCCTAGGTGGATAAGTATATATTGGCTTCGGCTCGATTTGTTTAGTTTCTTCTATAAGCTCTTTGTCTAAATATTTGTTGTTCTTCAGTATAGGCGATTTCTTTTAAACCTACATATTTCTTTTCTGTTTTATAAGAATAATATTTGTCATCATTTATCTTCTCTTGAAGATCTAAATTATTCAGAGAAAACTATCTTTAGTGTTTTTGAATTTTCACCGAAATAACTTATAGGGATAACTTGCTTATTAACTAATGTTCTATCATGTTCTTTATTAGAACATTCTTTTTTAAATTGAGTTTTCATATTATGTGAATTAGCGAATCAAAACAATATTGCAACTTAATTGTAAGCTAGCCCAAGCTTTGTCTGCTGTATATATCGGATAATTTTTTCCTGTCCTTTTTCTTCCGCAAGTAAAGCCATCAAGGAAGAAGAATCAAGAATTATTGTTATGAGAAGACATTATTGGGTTACAAGTTAAAATTTAGAATTTTCTTTATTCGCTTCTTGATATTTCTACTTTAAAAATTCATCAACAAATGATTCTGATTTAGAACCATGTTGTTTAAACAATGCTTAAGCTTCTTTTACAGTCTTATGACAAGTGATTAAATGTAAATTCATTATTAACTTTATTTATAAGTTTCAATAGCATTTTTATATTTGAGATGGAGTTAATATTACCCATTAAGCATATCTACGTAAACATTCTAACTATGGGGATCTTTGAAGGGGCGAGTAATTTTTTCATCTGTGAGAAAGTGTTTACTATATTTTCTACAGCAGTCTCAATCAATTTATCGGTTTCAATATAATTTTCTGATTCGTCTTGGATATAAAAAAGAATAGATGCAACATAAACCGAGAGCAATAAGCTTCTTTTGGTATAATAGTTAAAATCAAGAAATTTATCACCGGCATAACGCCAAATAGCATCACAACTACGGAATGCAACTTTAGTTCCTTGTATTGGGTTTAATGCAAAATAAGCGGCATTCTTACTATGAATAATAGGAAGTACGGTTTTGACCCTAGTCTTTACGGCCAAAGATATTTTTTCTCTTATTTTTGATGGTTCTGCTATTATCTTTAAGCTTTCTAGCATAATTTGATCTAAATACTCTTCCAAGAATCCTACTATTTCGGATAAACCTTCTGGAAAAACTATTAAGCTATAGCCTTTTGCGAAACCGCATTTTTCTTCTGCTTCTTCGAGTAGTTTATTATTCCATTCATTAAACGGTAATAATTCTAATAAAGATTGCACGAAGCTTATTTTTTTGATATGGTGTTCTTCTTGAATGCTCATATTTTTAACCTTGACATATAACTGAATTATAAGGTATAGTTCGATAAACCACAATATCTTTTAAGGAGAGTAATTTTAGTGATACTAGTAAATGTTCACGCCGGTAATTGTGATAATACGCTTAAGAATTTTAAGAAAAAGCTACAAAGAGAGCTTTATTTTCGTAAGATGAAAGAACAGCGTTATTATGAAACACCTTCAGCGAAGCGTGTTCGTAAAGCACAAGAAGCAGCAAGAAGACAGAGAAAATTTGCTCGTAAAAAAATGTTTGATGAATAAAATTTCAAACAATTTTCATACTAAATATAAAGCTAGAAATATTAATATTTCTAGCTTTTTTTATTGTCATCTAGTTGCTTGACCATGTGTTGTACAAACGTTCAAGATGTCATTCCTGTGAAAGCAGGAATCCAAAAAATAGCCATACAAAATTTTACTTATTTGATGAAATAAATATAATAAAAAAACAAGTTTTTATATGTTTGACTGGATTCCCGCTTCCGCGGGAATGACATAAAA
>NZ_BCMR01000003.1:0-189509 GCF_001653015.1 Rickettsia sp. Tenjiku01 | reverse complement strand
ACCTTATTTTTGCATCTTATTATCTGTTAACTGATTTTTTAAATAACATGCGGCTAAAAATTCTTGAATAGTTAAGTGAATAGATTGATAATTACTTCCTTTGCTTTTTAATCATCCTTGTTCTATAACTTCATCTATATCATTAGCTTCAGTTTTATTTTTATATTTTGTTTTTTTCTATATGCCTATTATTAAGCCAGTTTATTACTTCACTATATAAACGACTTATATTCAAATCTTCATTGCTGTTTTTGTGAAACTGATCCCTTATATCTTGATTACTCCAAACCAAACATATTAATGCAGTATTGATAGGCACTTCACATATTTCTTTTATTTGGCTATGAGTATCCAAAAAGTGTTTTAATTGCACTCCTAGCTCTTTATCATACTCAAAATTTTTATGTACATATTGCTCTATTCCCTCACTATCCCAGCCTGTTCTGTATTTTCTACTTTCCGCGCAAACCTGTTACGCATTTCTTCTACAACCGCATTAGGTCTAGAACTCATTATTACGTTTTGATATTCTAATATTTTATCTATTAACTTTTTACATCTCGAGTATTTAGATGTGCTACTTCGTCATACCCGTCAAGTAATAACAACATCTTATCTTTATTTTGGATATCCATTATTTCCTTAACACTTAAGGTACTTTCACTACTGCCTAAACAATAATGGATAAAACAATTAAGCTGACTTTGAGATAAATTATTAATATCAAAATACCCACTATAACCGTCTTGCTAACTTTCATTTAATAATTCTTTTAACTCTAAAAACATAATCAAACTTATCGCTCCATAACTCCCCTTTTCCCCATTTATAAGATATATAATGCATTAACGTGGTTTTACCTATTCCTGCACTACCGAGTAACAGTACTTTACCGACATCTGCTTTTATTCTGTTTACTTGCTCAATGATATTTTTTATTTCTGATTCACTTTTATTAGGTAGATTTCTGCGAAGTATCTCAAACTTATGTTCTTCATTTAGTGACTTAACTATATCAATTTTTTCTTCTTGAACTTGATAATTTTTATTAAACAGCTCTCTTATCTTTCCGTATCTATGGCTTTAAAAATATTCTCTATTTCTATCGATCTCTTTTCTCCGACAACTTTATCGCGTAATGCTGCTTTAGTTGCTTCATCGTCTTCACTAAATAATATCTGTAATTTTACTTAATATTCATCTCAAGACTGAGCTTTTTTTCGTATCTTCTATTAGCTTTGGTAAAGTATCGTGAGAACTATATAAGGTTCTTAACTTGTCAGTTAATGATTTTGAAGTAGAAGGCTTCATATTTTTACTTAATGGTAGAAAGTATATTTTTATTAGAAAACCTAATTAGATTAAAACAATTATAGGTGTGAGTTTAAGAATGTAATTTTATTTAAGCAATTTAAAATTGATTAACCAAAATAATTTATTTTTTATTTATTGCAACTATTAATTATTAATATATAAGACATTATACACTCAACAAAATTAGCACTATGGTTATGAAATAGTAGCCATAGGAATTTTAATAGCCGGTAATAATATATTTGCACAGGATACGAATCCTGCTAAAGAATAAGAACAAAGAAGGATTATTAGAACTAAGCTGTAGAGGGCTTTAGAAACTATAGGGTTTTCAAATGCACTACGTACAATTATATTATACAATCTCATCATGTTGAGGCTTTTTTTTGTATAATATAATTTTACGAAGAAAATAATTTTAATTAGAGGTAGTATTAAAGTGCAATATTATATATAAGTTTGTTGATAAAAAATGATTTATTTATTAATATTTATATTTCCATAAATAATATTAGTTTTATATGCTACTGCTACTTCCTGAAATAACTTTGACTTTAATAGCACTTTTAGGGCAGTTTTTTGCCGTAATAATACCAAATAAAAATAGAATTATTTCTAATATCATTATTTTACTATGCATATTATCAATTTTTCTTACCTTTAAGTACTCAAGTTATGAAGGAGTATGGTACTCATTTGCTACCGGAATAAATATCGGTATTAGTAAAAGCATAGTGCTACTATTCACTATTATCTCCATGATTATATACCGTGATTACTCTATTCTTGTTGCTGAGGAATTAAAGTTTGAATTTATTACTTTAATGTTATTATCGGTTGTAGGTATTTTTGTTGCAATTTCATCACGGAATTTTCTATTATTATTCTGCGGTATGGAGCTTACTGCTTTAACTTCATATGCACTTGCAGGATTCAAATTAAATGATATGAAATCATCGGAAGGTGCTTTAAAATATTTTATCTTAGGTAGTTTAGTTAGTTGTTTATCATTATTCGGTATTTCTTTTATATACGGATTCGGCGGAAGCCTACAATTTGAGGATATCTTATATAAACTAAATGATAATTCCGGAATGAATCTTGGTTTAATAATCGGTATTGTACTATTTTTAAGTAGTATTTTCTTTAAACTCTCAAGTGTTCCACTCCATTTTTGGGTCCCTGACGTATATGAAGGATCACCGATTACTTCGGTTACTTATTTCAACGCTGCCTCAAAAATAGGTATGGTTATTGTTTTATTAAATATCGGCAAATTAATTATAGGTAATTACTACCCTATTAATTATAATTTAATAAAGATAATTGCTATATTATCTATGCTGTTTGGAGCTTTTGGAGCCATTCGTCAAACTTCTCTAAAAAGATTAATGGCTTATAGTACTATTTTAAATATCGGTTATGTATTAATCGGCGTTCTTCTGCATAATCAAGAAGGATATAAAGCAGCTCTACTATATATTCTAATATATGCGGTAGGGAGTATAGGATTTTTTACTTGCTTAATTATACTGCTCGGTAAAGACGTTGATAAAGCTAGTTTTAAAACTATACAAGGAATTGCAGAGTATCATAAAACTATAGCTGCTGTAATTAGCATAGTTATGTTTTCAATGATTGGCATCCCTCCTCTTACAGGATTTTTCGGTAAATATTACCTTTTTTACCAAGCAATTAATCAAGAAGAATTCGCATTAGCTTATTGTGGTATTTTTACCAGTGTAGTTGCCGCGTTTTATTATCTTAAAGTAGTAAAAGCCATGTATTTTTCTAAAAAGATTGAGATAATTAAGCTGCCGATGCAATATGGGCTTTTACTGATTAATTACTTAGTTGTAGGCTTCTTGTTGCTTGGTTCATTTGTTATCGCGTTTTAGCCGGTGTAGACTTTTTATTAACAACACTAGCTGCAGTAGTTTGAGTAGGCTTCATAACCTTTTCTTTTAGATTCTTTATATGTTTTAGATTTTCTTCATCTAATTTTAATAAATCTTGGTCTTTTTGTTTAGCTTTTTTAGCTAGACCTAATTGACTTGGAGTAACACTAACAATATCATCCGTTCCAACTTCTTTCTTAAATTTTTCTAGAGCATCTACATATTCTCTGTTTGCATATATATTTGTCTTTACCAATTTTTGTTTTGGTTCTTTCTTTATTTTATCAGCAGAACCAGCTAAATTTCTTTCATCTTTAATATCTTCATTTAAACTTTTTATTGTCTTTATTAAATGTGTTTTCGCACTATCTCTAATACCAAGTATTTCTAAAATTCTTGCACAATTAGTAGTAATTTTATTTCTTAATTTAAGTTTTTGTCCTCCTTTTTTTCTTTCTTCATAATTAAGAATTTTCGCAAAATAATCAGGATACTCTTTCATTAATGTTTTTAATCCTTGCGCTTTCACTTCGTAATAAGGAAAACTATATTTTTTAGAAATTAAACTATTTACTTTAATTTCTAAGCCGTATTCCTTTAAGGATTCTTGCCTTTTTTTCATTGTATCTATTAAACTAGCCTTAATTTCTTCAGGCGTTATTTCTTTAGATTGTTTATTATTAAATTGCTTTGGCATCGCTTGTTTTGCAAATTCTGCAATTGCTTCATTACTATAATATTTAGTTAATGCATCAAAACTTTTATCAATAGTTTTGCTTAAATCAATTTTAGAAACTGCAAGTAAGCTATCGGCAAAATTAGGATTTTTTGTTCTTAAATTAGAAGGAAATTCTCTAAAATGGTTAGTGGGACCGAATCCAGGCAAATGTTTGGCTCTTGAATGCGGATATATATTATATGTTAAATTATCAAAACTACCAGCAAAATCAATTCTTACTAATTTAGGTAAAGTTTTTGGATTTTTTTGATCTCTGATAACTCCTATATTTCCAACATGTATATCAAAATCGCCGATCAATAAACTTGCCGGCATAATGTTTTCAAAGTTCTGATACTTAATTTCCTTAAAAGCATTTTCTAAGGTTCTAAATAATTTATTTCTAGCCCCCATAAAAAGTGGTCTACCGCCGTCCTTTCTAAACCAAGAACTCGGTTTAGTTTTAGCAGACATATGTTTATCCATGTCCACATACATATCACTACTATAATTCTCAAAAAATTCAGATTTGACATATATTTGCAAATCAACGGCTTTAGATTTATTAAAATCATCAGGAGCAATTAAATTAACCTTTGCTCCATTTCCAGGACTTATAGCTTCAAAAATTTGAGATCCTAAAAACTCAGCTATATTTTTTGAGCTTGAAGCCTCTTTTTTTATCATTGCCGTAATTTTACCGTCTAAGCTTTGATATACTCCACCATGCTCTCCTACCTCATTAGCTCCGCCTCCTTTAGGCTTTAAAAAATTCCAACCTTTAAATACTGATTTCTTATTTTGCATCTTCGCCTCTTTATAATGATTTACATCACATTGATAATTTTGATATAATTATAAAACATATTATTTATTTTATATCAGAAACCGTTTTCTACTTAATTTTATTGTTCTTTAATATTGCAGCTACTTCAAGAGCTGCATAGGTAAATATACCTGTGGCACCGGCACGTTTAAAACTAATTAATGACTCCATCAAAGCTCTCGCCCAATCCATTGCCCCTGCTTCTGCTGCAAATTTTAACATTGCATATTCTCCACTAACCTGATATGCAAAAATTTTAGCATTTAAATTATTTGCCGCTTCACGAATAACATCCAAAAACGGCATACCAGGCTTCACCATTACCATATCGGCTCCCTCTGCTATATCATGCTCAATCTCAAGCATTGCTTCCTTAATATTACGTACATCCATTTGATAGCTTGATTTATCTAAATAATTCTTTTTATTACTCTTAACAGCATCGCGAAACGGACCGTAAAAACTTGAAGCATATTTAGCGGCATAAGCAAGAATTCCAACATTTATAAATCCCTCTTTGTCAAGGTATTCCCTTATAGCCCTGATTCTTCCATCCATCATATCGGAAGGTGCAACAATATCTACTCCAGCTTTTGCTAGCACTAATGCCTGATTACACAAAGCTCTTACTGATCTATCATTATCAACTTCCCCATGATGCACAATACCATCATGACCATGTGTAGTATAAGGATCAAGTGCTACATCGCATATTATACCAATATCGATATTAGCGTTTTTGATGCTTCTAATAGTTCTACATATTAAATTATCTAAATTATAAGCCTCATCGGCATTTTCACTTTTTAGACTTTGATCAATACTCGGAAATAATGCAATAACATTAATACCAAGCTCTGCTGCTTCTTTTGCCGTTTCTACTATTTGATCAATCGATAAACGATATATACCAGGCATAGTTTTAATTTCTTGCCTTTCATTATGTCCTTCAATAACAAATAAAGGCAACACTAAATCACTAACCGATAAATTACTTTCGGATATTAACTCTCTAAGCCAAAAAGCTTTTCTATTTCTTCTAAGTCTAATATGGGGGTACATAAAATTCATATCTCATTTTAGTTAATAACTTGGATTCTAATATATAAAATATATAACCTAACTATCTTATAGTAAAAATATTGCATTACAAAAAGAAATTTTGCTTGCAATTTATTAAAAATTTAAGCAAGCTGTTTAATTATGTAAATAAACATAGGAGCTTAATATGGCACAAGATAATATTCCAAAATCAGTAAAAGATAGAATACAAGAGTGGGAAAAAATCAAAAAATATGTCAAATAACCCACCAAAAAATACAAAACCGGCTGTTCCTCCAAAACCCACTTCTGAGCAAATAAAGGCATGGAACTAGGCACATAAAAAACAGACTGACTTAACTACACATTCCCAAGCACTTAATATATTTGTTGACACCCCATCTCCGCAAGTTGAAACCCAAAAGCCTATTATTTTTTCAACACCGGCTCCGGAACAAACAAAAGTACCGGAAGCAACACCTAAAAAACAATCCAATTTAACCGTAAAAGAGAAAATAGAGCAATTTTTAAAGATCATAATATTGATACTAAAGATGCTTTGATTCCGGAATTTAGCCGATATATAGCATTAAGCGGTTCTATGGCAGGGAAGCGTCTTGATGTTATTATTAAAGCTTATGAACAATCCATTAGGACGGCTAATAAAACAAGTAGGAGTACCTCAAAAAGAGTTTGTTTCTTTTATAGAAGATGATCTAATCAAGAATCATCCACACAAAGATAAATTTGAAAAAATCAATCAACATTATAAATTACCTGAACCACCTACACTATCTGATATAATTGATAATCTGAGAGAATGAGTAAACAATGATGATATAATAGCTCATTTGAAACAAAGTAGAAAACACATTGAATTTAAAGAAAAAGTAAATAATATTATTCAGATTTATGATGATAATAAACATAATCCAGCTGCTATAGCTAAAGTTGAAGCAAAACTGAAAGAGGTAGGTAAATGGTGTGAAAAAACTACAAAAATGGATAATAATCCTATTTGGAAAAATATTGGTAATTTTATAAAATATTCTTTTACTGGAGATAAAGCTAAAGCTGCTTTTTATAAAGATGCTATAAAAATTCTACTCAAAATACTAAAAAAGCTATAGCAGAAATACAAAAATCTCTTACCAATCCTTCTCCTCATTCATCTAATGTTCCACCGTCGAAGAATCAAGGAGAAAGATATAGAAGCTAATAAAAACTTTTAGGATCGATATCTATTTTTAGATGGCAAAAAGAAGGAATTTTTATAAGGCTTAGCCAATATTTTAAATATTTCTGCAAATTAAATTTCTTATCGGCTATAATAAGTATTCGGTAACGATATTTACCAGCGAGTTTTGACATTAATGAGCTTGCCGGTCCTAAAATTTTCACGTTTGCTTTTGGTGCAATTCGGACCATATCCCTAGCAATTTCTAGAATTTTAGCCTCACTGGAACCTGACAAAATTACCGATGCTGTTTTGGAAAATGGCGGCATATCTGCTGATTTTCTTATTTCAAGTTCATTTGCAAAAAAACTATCTTCATCACCGGCTTTAACATAACTAAAAATTGTATTATCAGGATAATAGCTTTGTAAATATACTACACCTTTACTATCTCCTCTACCCGCTCTACCACCTACCTGATGTAGTAGCTGAAAAGTTCGCTCAGATGCTCTAAGATCGGCATTATTGCTTCCAAGATCGGCATCTATTACTCCAACTAAAGTAAGATTCGGAAAGTGATAACCTTTTGTTATTATTTGTGTGCCTATTAAAATATCAATTTCTAAATTTTCCATTTGATGTAGAAGCTGTGCTATTTTTTCCGGGCTTTTAGCATGATCTTTACTTATCACCGCAATTTTACTCTCAGGAAAAAGTGCTTTTGCTTCTTCCTCTATTCTCTCTATACCTGGACCACAGATAGTTAATGTTTCATCCTCTAGACATTCAGGACAAGAACTAAAAATTTTACTTTGATAACCGCAATGGTGACATTCAAGTTTTTGAGTCGCTTTATGTACTACCATCCAAGAAGAGCAGAATTTACAGGTCAATCTGTGACCGCAAGCTTTGCATAGCATGAGCGGAGCATAACCACGCCTATTAAGAAATAATAAGACTTGCTTTTTATTATCTAAATTACCTTTGATAGCTTCTATAAGAAGCTTGGATAAATAGGAATGCTTAGATAGCTTTTCTTTAGTCATGTCGATTATTTCTATATTTGGCAAATCGACATTTTTGTATCTATTAACCAATGTAACCAATTGATATTTACCAATTTCTATATTATGTATTGTTTCAATAGACGGTGTTGCCGAACACAAAACAATTTGTGCTTTATCAAATGTACCTCTTACGATAGCCGTATCCCTAGCATTATATAATATACCGTCATCTTGTTTATAGGAATCGTCATGTTCCTCATCTATAACTATTAAACCGAGATTTTTAAAAGGTAAAAACAAACTACTTCTAGCCCCAATTACTACTTTAACTTTATCGCTTAATATACCTCTTAAAATCATTTTCTTGTGAGCTTTGGTAACGCTTGAGTTCCATATGATAGGCTCAAAACCGAATCGCTCTATAAAACGATTAATAATTTGTGTACTTAAAGCAATTTCAGGCAACATAACAAGCACTTGTTTGCCTTTTGCTAAGTAATCTGCTATTAGATGAAAATATATTTCTGTTTTACCTGATCCCGTAACACCTTTGACAAGTGTTGGCTTATTACTTTCATTTAAAATTGTTACTGCTTGTTTCTGCTCTTCTGACAAATCAGGTAGCACAAAGTTATTATTGACTTTCTGCTCCTTAACTTTAATCGGTTTTTCAGCAATATCTATAGGTAATACTAACTTGGCTATGCTCCCAAGCTCTGACATATAGTAGCTACTCATCCATTTAATTAATGCTAAAACTTCTGAAGTAATATTTAAGTTTAACGGTACTTTCGCTCTAATAGTTTTTATTTTTTTTGCCTCGGAATTTGACACAAGCTCCCATACTATGCCGGTTAATTCCTTATTTCTAAAAGGTACTACAACAAGATCACCTATGTTTAGCTCTAAATCTTCAGGTATTAAATAATCTAGCGGAAATAATTTTGCTACCGGTAATAATATTTTTGCTATTCGCATATATAATGTATTTTATAATTTTTTTATTATTATATACTAAACTGATAAATTATAGAAACCTAGATGAATAAAGAAACAAAAATTGTTATAGCAATTTCTGGAGCTTCAGGAGCAATATACGGTATTCGTTTGCTTGAAGTACTAAAGCAACAAAATATCGAAACTCATTTGGTTATTTCAGAGGGAGCAGTTCTTACTATAAAGCTCGAAACTAAATATTCTATAGATAAAGTTAAGCTACTGGCTAATTATTATTATGACGATAAAGATTTAGGTGCTACTATTTCAAGCGGCTCTTTTAAAACTTCAGGCATGATAATAGCCCCTTGTAGTATGAAGACCTTAGCAAGTATTGCTCACTCAATGGAAGATAATTTAATTAGTAGAGCGGCAGGTGTTGTACTTAAAGACAGAAGGAAACTTATTTTAATGACCCGTGAAACTCCTTTGCATATCGGACATTTAGAAAATATGTTAAAAGTAGCGAGTTACGGTGGCATTATATCGCCGCCCGTGCCGGCTTTTTATAATAACCCTGTAAGTATAGATGATATAGTGAATCATTCTATTACTAGAGTTTTAGATTTTTTCGATATCGAAACTAATTTAATTAAACGCTGGGATAGTTATGAGCAATAAAGTATCAACTTTACTATTAAAACTTGCATTTAAAAAAGCCTGTAATATCATTAATAAATATTTTTCACCGGAAGAAAGTTTAGTAGATAAATTAATCGCTGAACGTAGAAATGAAGCAAAGCATGAATAATGTAAAATGTTTTGTTTTGGGCTTTGTCGTGTGGAGCGATTTTAACGTCATTGCGAGGAAATAACATAAGTAATTGACGAAGCAATCCAGTAAAAATTCTGATTTACAGAATTTTTTTATCACCATGCACTACGGCTGCTTGCAATGACGACTTGGTATCCACGCAACAATACCTCGTGGTAATGACATAAAGGGCTTCTTTTTTCAAACCATATAATAATTTAACAAACAACAATGGCACGTAATAAAATAAATAACGAAACAAATATATTAGCTGATAACGAAGATAATTTACCTATACCAAGGGTTTTACCTTCAAATGTTCAAGCAGAGCAAATGCTACTTGGGGCGATTTTAACCAATAACGAATTACTAAATTACGTATCGGAATTTTTACGTGATGAACATTTTTTTGAACCTATTCATCAAAAAATCTATAAGGCAATTGAGAAAATTACTGAAAAAGGGCTGACAGCTACACCTATTACTTTACGTAGTATGTTAACTCAAGATGAACTATTTCAAAAAGTAGAAGGAGCGGAGTATTTAGCAAAATTGATAACTATCTCAATGATGGTAATAAATCCGGTTGATTATGGTAAAATAATATATGATTTAGCAATAAAGCGTAATTTAATAAATATCGGTGAAGAAGTAGTAAATAATGCCTATAATTCTTCATTAGAAGTTGAAGCAAAGGAACAGATTGAACATGCCGAAGCTAAACTTTACGATTTAGCTAGCGAAGGCTTGAATGAAAAAAGTTTTACCAAAATCGGTATATCTATTTCAGAATCACTAGCTAGTATTAATAGGGCTATGAAAAATAATGATCATATAATCGGTATATCTACCGGTTTGATTGATCTAGATAATAAATTATGCGGCTTTCATAATTCCGATCTTATAATTCTTGCAGGACGTCCGTCTATGGGTAAAACAGCATTTGCTATAAATCTTGCACTTAATGCCTGTAATAATATGCGTCTTAAAAATATTAGAGATAATCAAGAAATTCAGTCAGTAGGTTTTTTCTCTTTAGAAATGTCCTCAGAACAGCTAACCACACGTCTACTTTCAATGTGTGCAGAAATTGATTCTACTTCTCTTCGTACGGGGATTCTAGGTGAAGAAAAATATAACCGTCTTCGCAAGGAAGCAAATACTTTATCGGAATTACAATTTTTTATCGATGATACCCCTGCTCTATCTATTTCCGCTATAAGAACAAGAGCTAGAAGAATGAAACGCAAACATAATCTTGGTATATTATTTATTGATTATTTACAATTAATTAGAGGAGTAAGTAAATCCGAAAATAGAGTTAGCGAGATTTCAGAAATAACCCAAGGTTTAAAAGCAATAGCAAAAGAGTTAAATATTCCGGTTATTGCGTTATCTCAGCTTTCAAGAGCGGTAGAACTACGTGAGGACAAAAAACCTATGCTATCCGATCTTCGAGAATCGGGAACTATAGAACAGGATGCTGATATAGTAATGTTTATTTATCGTGAAGAATATTATTTAACTAGAAAAGAACCGGCAGCAGGCGATGCTAAACATGCCGCATGGCTAGATAAGCTCAACAAAGTATATAATATTGCCGATATAATTGTTGCAAAACATCGTAACGGACCAGTTGGAAATGTTCCGCTTTATTATGATAGTCAATTTTCTAAATTTGGTAATTTGGAGACAAGAACTTTTAACTCTAATTAAATCAGAATTGTTTTACGTCATTATTGCGTGGATACCAAACTCGTCATTGCGAGCGAACGTTAGTGAGCGTGGCAATCTCAGGAATTTTGCCTGAGATTTTGCTTCGTCAGTTACTTCGTACCTTCCTCGCAATGACGATGTTTATCTTTTATTTTTTTCTGTCTATCCTATTGCTTTATCAAGCATCTCATTATAAGGAATGAACTTACCGGGCTTTATTATTATAGTACCGTCACTTGATGTTAAAACTTGTATCTGTTTTCATATTTCTTCCCTACGAATATTTGCCCGTTATTTCTTACATGTTTGATTGTTTCTATATTATTTCCTATTATCATAATATTTATTTTTACAAAATTCCTATTTTTCAATATTACTAGTATATTTATATATAATAAATAACCTTATTATTTAGTTACTATATTAACAAGTTCATAGCCCATTATAAGCATTTCAACAATTACACATATAATAATTAGATATTGTTTTTGTAATTCAAGATAATAAATTATTTATCTTTGCTTTATATAACAGATAAACCAGTAATAAAATTGCAATAATTACGAGAATCATACCAGCAAATCCTAAAATTATAATAAAAGCATTAGGTACTACTACTGCTACAATATAAGCTGGTAATATAGTAACGATAGAAGCAGTCATATTACGCATTACTACATTCGGTATCGAATTCATAAACATAGTTTTAAGGGAATCACATAGCCCTATTCCTACTCCGAGTATTGATATAACGATAGCAAGAGTTGAAATTATCTAAACTAATAATTGTACGAATGGTCATTTTGCTATATTACTTAATTCCTTAAATCTCCGACTTCTACATTACTGGTAATCATTTGTTGATAAAATGTTGGATTATTATGATGTACTACAATAAGAATACTACAAGTCCAAATTATATATACTATTGCAGGAATTAAGCTTCCAAATAAAAACGTCGTCTTTAGCATTTTTGTTACAATAATTAGTTAAGGTATGGAAGATTACTTGGAAACTAAATGAAGTAAAAACTACCGGAGTGACTATACCCCATATAGATATTTCTTTTAGAGGTAATAATAATACACCATGCTCCTATATTAAGTTATACTTGTATTTAAAGCTAATAACTTCTGTAATATTGAAGAGCCTCCGTATATAAACTGCAAGTAAAGCATATGAAAGGAGCTTAAGGCTTACAGTACCGATGATTTGAGCAGTATGTCCTGAAAAATATTTTCCCAATGCCCAAGTGTTAAGCCTTTACCTGCTTGAAGATTAAGCTCTAGGTTAATTAAAGAAGTATAATACATTATAAACCAAATTACAAATATCAATATTATACTAGGTATTATAACCTAATTTTGCTAATACCATGGGTAGTGCTATCATACCGCTACCTATACAAGTACCTGAAATTAACAGGATTGAACCAATAAGTTTTTGCATAATTTAATGAAGTTTAGATTAAAGCAAAGGACTTAATTTTTGTTAAAAAGAAAATCAGCTAAAAAAAGACGATAAGAATTTTAAAGAATAAAAAGTTTTGATAAGTAAAATTAACATTCGTTTAATTTTGTTAAAACATATGTAGCGGTATTAGTATAATTATATTAATAATTTATGTAAAATTATTAATATTGCTTTTTAAGGGTATTTTTATATATTCTTATTAGACCTATTCCCAAACCAACTTATAGAGAGGAATTTAACGGAGACACGGGACACAGCACCACAGCATATATAGAAATACGTGAAGATGCGAGTACCGAATCGACGTATAAATTATCTCTAGAAGCAACGCTTGGGAAGAGGTCTATTGAAAATTACTATATTTAAAAATGCATAGATTAGCTAAAATAATTAGTAATGCAGGAGTTTGTTCTAGGCGTGATGCTGAAAAGCTGATAGTTGAAGGACAGGTAAAAGTAGACGGCATTACAATTTTATCACCGACTACAAATGTTGATATTAGTAATCAAATTGAAGTATCAGGCACATTAATCAATAATATACACAAACCAAGGCTTTGGATTTATTACAAACCTGTTGGTTTAATTACCACTCATAAAGATCCTTTATCTCGTAAAACGGTGTTTGAACAGCTAACCGGTTTACCTCGTGTTATTTCAATAGGTAGGCTGGATTTAAATAGCGAAGGTTTATTATTACTAACTAATAGCGGTGATTTAGCTCATCAGTTTGAGCTCCCCTCAAGTAGGTTAAAGCGAGTATATCATGTTAGGGCGTATGGGAAGTCTGATATTCTACTAAAAAGCAATTATAAAAATTTAGAAATTGACGGGATATTTTATAACCCTCATTCGATAAAATTACTTAAGCAAAATAAGACTAATGGTTGGTTTGAAGTAGTTTTATTTGAAGGAAAAAATCGTGAAATTAGAAGAATATTCGAGTATTGTGGACTAAAAGTTAACAAATTAATTAGGATTCAATATGGTAATTTTACAATAGATAATCTAAAACCCGGAGATTATAAAGAAATAAATAATAAAATACTGGAAAAATAATTAGTAATGTGTTATTATGAACACATTTTAACTAATCATATAGAATACATATGACAAATCTTAATATATATAAATGTGCAGAAAAAGACCTAAACGATTACCTTGGTTATATAAAAGATAACCCTAGTGTCTCGCTAAATGATTTTATCAAAAATAAATATTTCGCTGAAGATAATGATAACATTATCATTACTAGTTTAGAAAATATGGAAATTAACGCAGATTTAGCCAATGCTAACTTCCAAGGTACAATACTAACAGATGCCGTATTTAATAATTGTGACGTAACAAATACCATATTATGTGATTCAGATTTAACAAATGTAAAATTTAATGATTGTACATTTATCGGTACCGACTTTAGAGGAGCAAATCTTCATTATACAGATTTTAATTATAAAGATTATGATAACTATAAAATCCCCAATCTCAAAGATAAAATACGAGATATAAAACTATCTTTTTCAGATCTTGAAAGATTAAATCAATATATAGATAAAGATTTAGAAAAAGAACATATCAAAGAAATAGTTATAGATGAAGCTACGAAGACAAAGAAATATATTTTGGCTGGAGAAGACGAAAAAACTTTATGGGACATCAAATCAAAAGAACTCAAGACTAAGCAAGAAGAGTTAGAAACTCTAAAGCAAAATTTAGATAATTCTGGGATTGCTACCAATCTTTTAAATGCTTTTTGGAATAGTGCAGAAACTATTGCTAGAAACCGACAAAACGAACTAGAAAAAATCAACAAGTTACAGCATGAAGTAAACAAATTAGAAACTGAAGTATATGCTTTAGATAATCTTAGAATGTTCTGCGGTAAGGGTTTAGATGGTATTTTTGAGCAGTTAAAAGACGAAGAAATACAAATAACACTAGACCCATCATATATTATAGGTTCGACTGCCAAAGAACGAGATATACCGAAAGAATATATAAAATTAACTTCTGCCGAATTTGATCTATATTTAGCTGAAGCAGCAAAACAATCCAATACAAAATTATCTCTTACCGAATTTGTGAGAAAGCAAAAAAATCTTTCAGAAGATTTAAATATAGTTCCTGATCTTTCAGCGATTAATTTATCAGGTAAAACTCTTACTAATCTTAACCTGAAGAATACATTATTTGCTTCAGCCAACTTAGAGAATATCAAAATCTCAAATTGTAATTTAGATTTTACTAATTTTGAAGGAGCTAATTTACAAAATGCCGTTTTTCAAAATGTTACGGCTCGTAACGCAGGATTTCTTTTTGCTGATCTTAAAAAGAGCAAAATTGAAAATAGTGATATGTCGAGAGCTTACATGCCTAAAGTAGATTTATCTGAAGTAGAGGTAACAAATAGCAAATTTAATGCGGTTATGATGGTTAATGCCGATGCCGAAAAGTTAATTATTAAAGATTCAGAATGGAAAAATTCTAATCTTACCGGTATATCGCTTGCCTATGCAGATATGCAAAGAGTTCAAATGCAGGGGGTAGTTTTAAATAATGCACTTCTAGATCAAGCAAATATCGTTTCTACTAATCTTGAAAATGTTTTTATGAATAAAACACATGCATTAGAAGCAAAATTTAAAGAGCAATGTAACATGCAAGGCATAACTGCAAGAAATGCCTATTTTAGCGATGCTGAATTTGAAAATATACTATCTTTAAAAGAAGCTGACTTAAGAGAAGCTATAATGCAGCGTGTTAAACTTAAGAACGCTGATTTAACAAAAGCACAGCTTGATAAAGCAAATCTTGAATATGCCGATCTTACAAACGCTACGCTTACTAATGCAACTGCACAATTTGCTAAGTTAAGTAATGCTACTTTAGAAAAAGCAGAAGCCGAGGGATTAAATATTTCGGATGCTATTGCTAAAAATATTAATGCTAAGGAAGCTAACTTTAAAAATGCAATTATGCAGCGTGCCGATCTTAATAAAGCCAATTTCACTAAAGCAGTGTTGGAAAATGCCGATATGCAAGCAGTGGAAGCAGCCGAGGCTATATTTAAAGAAGCAAATCTAAAACAAGCGAATCTAAAAGCAGCAAATCTAGCTGGAATTAATAAAGAAGGAGCAGATTTTGATAAAGCAAAAATCAACGATGCTACAAAGATGCATGATACTAAAGGTGAGGCTAAAGGGAATTTAGATCATCAAGATAAAGACGGTAAAAAAACATCTGTCAATGTTAACGAACATGCTAAATTACAAGATAAAATTCATGCAAGAGAGAAAAGCGGTTGGTTTCTGAAAACCGGAGTAGGACAGCTTTGTACAAAACTTGCTAAAAGTACTACATCAGGAATTAGCCACGTAACAAATTTTTTAGCAAGTAAAAAATTTTTAGTAGGACTTGCCGTAGTAGCCGGTCTTGCAGTAGCAGCTGCACCTTTCGTAGCAATGCCTGTGTTATTGGTCACCGGTACGGCCCTTACTACTAAAGCTGTCATTCTAGGAGCAGGTATTTTGGCCGGAGGGCTAGTCGCTACCGGAACTTATAAACTCACTCAAAAACCTTTACGCAATCTTCAAAAGTCATTTGAAAACTTAACTAGTAGTATAGATAAATATATCTCACCGCCTCCTAAAAATATTGATGAATTAGTAACAGCAAAACAACAAGCAAGACAAAAAGCTGAGACAGAAAAATCTAAAGAAAAGGAAGAAAATTTAAATAATGTAAATAATAATATTGATAAAGCTAAAGAACAAGATCTTTTAAAACAAGCACAAAATAATTTAAACCAAGCAACGCCAAAAGTAGAAATCAAAGACAAGAAAGATAAAACTGTAGAAACACAACAAGCAAAATCTAATACATTCGCAGCAAAATTTAAGCCTAACACTAAAGGCGAAGGATTTGCCACAAAAATAAAAGACGAAAAAAAATCACGCTCAATAAAAGAAGTATATAACTAAATAAGTGTTAAAAATAATATCCGGTAAATATAGAAACCAAATTATACCTACCGCTAAAAATATCAAATATCGACCTTCCACCGGTAAGCTCAAAGAGGCAATATTTAGTATATTAACCTCTGGTGAGTTTACCGGTAATAAATTATTTAACGAAAATACTCACATTCTCGATTTATTTGCCGGTAGCGGTAGCCTTGCTTTTGAGAGCCTATCAAGAGGAGCAGGTTTTGCTACCTTAATTGATATTGATACATCCTCATTAAAAATAGCAGAAGGATTTGCTAAATCTCTAAACATTGAAAATAATGTTAATTTCGTTAATATTAATGCTTTAAATCTACCGAAAGCTACTAGACATCTTTTTAAATCAGCTTATAGAGAGGGATCTAAAGGAGACACGGAACACAGCACCGCAGCGTACACACTAGTACGTGAGGATGCGAGTACCGGATCGATGTCTAAATTACCTCTAGAAGCGAAGTTTGGGAAGATGTCTAATAAATCATTTGATCTGGTCTTTATAGACCCCCCTTATCATAAAAATATAGTGCCTAAAGTAATGAAACTGCTGATAAAAAATAATTGGCTCAAAGACAGTGCTATTATAGTTATTGAGATGGCTAAAACAGATGATTATATTTTAGATGAAAATATTGAAATTATACGTGAAAAACTATATGGTAAGAGTAAGCTGTTGGTTTTGAGCTTTACCGTCATTCCCGCGAAGGCGGGAATCCAGTAAAACATATAAAATAGTATGTAATTTTGTACCTGTATTAAGGTTACTTTTTCTGGATTCCCGCTTTCGTGGGAATGACATAGAACCGCGTAACAAGACATTAAAAAACAAACATGACCAAAAAACATTACATATGTTCTCACTGTGGAAATATTAGTCCTAAATGGTCAGGACAGTGCTTTGATTGCGGTGTATGGGGTAGTATTGTCGAAGAGATAATAAGTACAACTCAAGCAATTGTTAAAGTCGGTAGCAAGCAAGACTTCGATAAGCTTTTAGGGCATGTAACCGAGCAGTTACGCATCCCTACTCCTATAGGTGAATTCAATAGAGTACTAGGCGGCGGTTTAGTGCTTGGTTCTGCTATATTAATAGGAGGAGACCCTGGTATAGGCAAATCTACTTTGTTACTACAGCTAGCAGCAAGTAACTTTGCATCAAAGATGAATTGCTTATATATAACGGGTGAAGAATCGTTAGACCAAATAAAATTAAGGGCCATAAGGCTAAACCTCACTAACTATAATACCGATATTTTAGCAGCTACTAATTTGGAAGATATTATTGTGAGTATAGAAGCTAATAAAAATAATATTGATTTAATAGTGATTGATTCTATTCAAACAATTACCACAAAAGAATTATCATCGCCTCCAGGCACTGTTTCGCAAATTCGTACATGTGCAAATGAGCTTGTTAATTATGCTAAGCAAAACAATATAATAATTTTATTAAGCTGTCACGTCACTAAAGACGGACAACTAGCAGGTCCTAAGATACTTGAACATTTAGTTGATACCGTGCTATATTTTGAGGGAGATCATAATAATCATTTCCGTATTTTACGCTCATATAAAAATCGTTTTGGCGGTGTGGGTGAAATAGGAGTATTTGAGATGAGCGGCAGCGGGCTTATTGAAGTAACAAATCCGTCTGAACTATTTTTAATGCAGCGAGAACAGAACGTTATAGGTACGTCTATTTTTGCAGGAATCGAAGGTTCAAGACCGTTACTTATGGAAGTACAAGCCCTTATAGTACCCTCAAATATGGTAACTCCTAGACGCTCTGCGGTGGGCTGGGATGCTAATAGGTTATCAATGATACTTGCCGTGCTTAGTAGTAGGATAGGACTGAATCTTGCTAATTATGAGGTATATTTAAGCATTGCGGGGGGACTTAAAATTGCCGATCCTGCTTCTGATTTAGCAGTAACAGCGAGCTTAATATCTGCTGCAACCGGCAACCCTGTACCCGAACATAGCGTCTTTTTCGGCGAAATAAGCTTATCGGGTGAAATAAGAAAAACCGCGAAAGCAGAAACAAGAATAAAAGAAGCCGTAAAACTTGGATTTAATAAGATTATCTGCTCTAAATTTGAAAATTTAACGTATGACTTTATATTTTCCGTCTCACATTTAAAGGACCTAAAAGAGATAATGAAATGAGTATAGTGTATGAAATAAGAAATTTGGAAGAAGCACGTAATTTTTTATCTAGTGTAGAAGAACAGTTGATATTAACAAATCATGCCTCTAGCGTAAAATATTACGGTATGCTAGCAATTGATTACATGTTTAAAACTCTAAGTAAAGAATTTCCGGAAAAAGTTTTAGATCTTACCGTAAATGTAGGAGAGGATCACGCTGCTTTATTTACTGCAATCAAACTAGGGTATAAGAATATATCATATACAGGGAATTCTGAGGAAGCTAGGGGGTTGTTGTGCGGATATCAAACCGTCATTGCGAGCGACTGAAAGGAGCACGGCAATCCAGAAAATAATTAAAAAAATGCTAAAAATTAGCATTTTTAACGGGATTGCTTCGTCAATTACTCCGTAATTTTCCTTGCAATGACAAAAATTTAATAATAAAAACCATGAATATCAAAGATATAGGAGTAATAATTGCTAAAAAACCTTTGAAAGAAAATACATTTATTATTACGGTTTTTACTAAAAATCATGGTTTATATTCGGGAGTTGTAAAAGAATTTTCTAAAAAAAGTAAATTTATATATCAAGAAGGGCATATTATAGATTTTCTTTGGCAGGCAAGATTACATGAACATATTGGCATGGCTAAATGTGAACTCATTAAATCTTACACCGGTTATTTTATCACAAATAAAGCTAAATTATATGCCTTTAATTCCGTTATATCTTTAATCAAAGAGTTATTTCATGAAAGAGAAGAACATTCTAAATTTTTTTCATTTCTAATTAACTATTTAGATAATTTATCAAAGAATTTTTGTTTTCGTGATTATATTAATTTTGAGCTAGCTTTACTTGCCGAGACGGGTTATAAGCTTGATCTTACCAAGTGCGGCGTGAGCCATGTTACAACTGATTTAATCTATGTATCACCTAAATCAGCTAGAGCATTATCATATGAAGTAGGAAAACCTTATAAAGATAAATTATTGATGTTACCAAGATTTTTACTTTCAGATAATAGTGAGATTACATTAGAAGAAAAACGGCAAGCTTTAGCTCTAACAAACTATTTTTTTAATAGATATTTATTTCATAATAATAGACAGGTTGAAGCACGCCAAACTTTTATTGAATATACTTTAAATAATTTTTAGAAACTATATTTTTACTTTTATTTTTCTTATTTTATGATTTACTTACTTAAGTCATTACTGAAATAAGTATGTAATATGACTAGACTAAGCATAGATATACCAAACGCATTACATCATTTTCTTAAAGTTCACACTGCACATAAAAATGATACTATTATGAATTTTGTAAGAGAAACGATATATCATAAAATAGCACAGGAAAAAGCATTAAATGCAGAATCAATAAAAATATTAGAAGAATCAGCAAAAGGTTTAAATATTAATAAATATTCTGCGTATAAAGAAATGTATAAAAAGCTTAATTTAATATGATTCTGCAAACCTCTACTATTTTATTCCATGTCATTCCTGCGAAAGCAGGAATCCAGGCTAAAAAAATCTTGATTTTTAAAGATTTTTTTATTATATTACTTTCTTCTTGAGTAAAGCTTTTAAGAAGCTTTACTCAACTGGATTCCCGTTTTCGCAGGAATGACATAAGGGCTTTTCAAAAATTTCCCGGTAACACTATACCGGTACACATAGTGACTTATTCAAATAATAATCTATGAAAATACTAGCATTTGACACAGCCAATAATACTGCATCGGTAGCAATATCCGAAAATGAGAATATCCTTGCATGTATAGAAGAATTACGTCCTTCTATGCAAGCAGAAAATCTAATGCCGATGATAGAAGACGTGATGAAATCAGCTAAATGTTCATATGATGATTTAGATTATTTAGCGGTAACTAACGGACCCGGTAGCTTTACCGGCATTAGAATAGGACTTGCTAGTGCTAAAGGTATATTATTTTCCAAGGAGAATATTAAAGCAGTAGCGGTTAGCAATTTTGAATATGCTTATTTTAGAGCCATAACTCAAGTTAAAGATTATGATAAAATATATGTCTTTTTAAACGCTTATCGCTCACAGCTTTATATGCAAGTTTTTCATAAATCAGGACAAATAGAAGAGCCGTTATTGATAGATTTCGAGTATGCTATAAAACTGCTTACAAATGAGAAAGGGAATATAGTTTGTTGCGGTAGCGGACTTGAATTTATATATCACCAAATTATGCATTTGCCGAATATAATAACCTTGCCACGTTTTACACGAGTTAAAGCTTGGGTTACCTGTAGATATATTGCTAGTAGATTGTCGAGCGATGTAAAATTAAATAGCTCTATCGAGCCACTATACATACGCCCTCCTGATGCTAAAATCGCAATCAATTATGCCATTCCTAGTTAAAAGTAGGAATCCATTTACTGGATTTCTATAATCAACGAAATGACATAAGAGCTTTATTATAAGTATACTACATCATCTTCATAATTAAAGACTCCAAAATTATAAGATAATTTCATAGTAAAATCACTATTAGAGTGTTCTACTTGATTGTCTGATACTTCTATTTCATCTTCATAATCAAAGAATCCGGAATCACGATCAGATACTGCACCTGATTCTTGCTTTACACACTTCTTGTCGTGTATTAAGGCTATTATTTGCTCAACTAATGATTTCGATAAATCATGATTATCCGAGTTAATAATATCAATGATTCTTACTAGACTTTCATCTGAGGCGTGCGAAATTATTGTTGCTAGCTTATCATTTGAAATATGACTCATGATTCTTACTAAATTTTCATTTGGAATAATATCAAAATTTTCTGCAAGTTTTTCTTCTCCTGCTAATATAATTATATTTTCAAGCTGTTCATCAGAAATATCCTCATCTGATAATTTTGTTAGTTCCTGCTCGGTAAGCTTTTCTAAAGAAAGGGTAGTATCCATATATGTATTTAATTTATCTAATGGAATACATTGCATTAATTTTTCAAAATGCTCCGGCAAAATATAATGAACTAATTTTTGTGCTTGTTCATCGGAAATATTATTAATTAATTCTACCAATTTTTTATATGTTATCTTTTCAAAAACTTCATCTAATGCATTTTCAGACGTGTTTAAGATTGCTTCTACTAACTCATTATCAGGAAGAGTTTCTAGTTGATCTAAGAGATTAAATGTTTCTTCAGCGTTATTATTTAAATAAGAATAAACTTTATTACTCACAAAATTAAAACTTTCAGCAACTTTAGAAGAAAGAATACTAGATGTATTTTTTATAAAATTAAAACTCTTTACTCCGAAATTATAAACTGTTTTTAATGATGTAAATGTATTGAAAAAACCTTTACTTTTAGATGTGTTAGTTACTGTTTCACTACCATCAAGCTTATTTAAAAAATCTGTAAATCTGATTTGAGAGATGCCTAGAGTATCTGGCTGACCTTTTATTGCTTCTTGGAAGATGATTTTAGAATTTAAAAAAGGATACTTAGCTTGAGTTTCTACTATTTTTTTATTACATCTTGCACTTTTTTCGTCATACTGCTTAATTGAATTATCTAACGCTGCTAAAAAATCAGTATTTTCTTCTTGGTTAGTAGGAGAAGTTATAAACTCAAATTCATCGTTAGCAAGATAGGAGGCTAACTTTGGAGAGGTATTATTTGGGATTAAATTTTGTAACTTATTAAAAATTAATGCTATGGCCATAATTTTTCCTCATTTCTGATTATAATAATCAACATTACATTATAATAGAAATTATGAGGAGGTCAAGATAAAGGCTAATAATTATTAACTTTTGATTATATTTTACTTAAAATTGATTAATTTATCAAAAAGGGATATTCTACTAAATGTCATGCCCGCGAAAGCAGGGCGTTGTTGCGTGGTTCTAACTTTTCGTCATTGCGAGGAAATTACGAAGTAATTGACAAAGCAATCTTAGGAGTTTGTTATCATTTCATGAGATTGCCATGCAGTCTACAACTACTCGCAATGACGATTTAGTAGTATCCATGCAACAACGCCGCAGTACTTGTATGATAATGTAGCCAATTTTTGAAGTTCAACGAGTATATTATAATTGTCTTTGTTCTTGAATTAGCTCAAAAACTTCAACTGTGTCTCCTTCTCTAATATCTTCGTAATTTTCAAATGCTATACCACACTCATATCCTTCTCTAACTTCTTTAACTTCATCTTTAAAGCGTTTTAAAGTTTTGAGTTTTCCTTCATGAATGACTACATTATCACGTAATAAGCGTACGCCTGCTCCTTTCTTAATAATCCCTTTAGTTACATAGCTACCGGCGATTTTGCCGACTTTGGTAATATTAAATATTTGTCTAATTTCTGCGCTTCCGATATACTGCTCTCTAACGATCGGATCAAGCATACCGCTCATAATGGCTTTTATATCATCAATTAAATGATATATTATACTATAATATCGAATATCGACTTTTTCTTTTTCTGCGGCAGTTAAGGCATTTGCCCCTGCTCTAACGTTAAAGCCGACAATAATAGCCGCAGAAGCATGTGCAAGAGATACATCGGATTCCGTTATCGGACCTACGCCGCTATGAAGTATACGAAGCTTTATCTCATCATTCGGTAATTTTAATAAGCTACCTGAAATAGCTTCAACCGACCCTTGAACATCACCTTTAATAATTAAAGGTAATTCCTTAATTTTACTATTACCGGAAGCTTTTAAAAACAAATCTTCTAAACTTGAACGCGGTGCAATAGATATTTTTTTTTCTTTAGCAAGACGCATTCTATATTCGGCTATATCTTTTGCTTGTTTCTCATTTTGTACTATGTTAAATTTATCGCCGGCAAAAGGCACTTCATTTAACCCCTGAATTTCTACAGGAACAGACGGAGTTGCTTCTACTATTTCTAGTCCCTTATCATTAGTCATCTTTTTAACTTTACCGTAAGCAGTACCAGCTATTATAATATCACTGTTTCTTAAAGTACCTCGCTGCACTAATATAGTGGTTAGCGTTCCTCTTCCTTGTTCAATTTTGGACTCGATTACAACACCGGCAGCTGAACCGAAAGGATTTGCCTTTAAATCCTGCATTTCTGCAATTAATAAAATTGCTTCTTCAAGTTTATCTAAGTTAATTTTCTTTAGTGCCGAGATAGGAATAATCATAACATCACCACCTGCCTCTTCGCCGATAATTTCATGGACATATAATTCGTTCTTTACACGCTCAATATCAATATCAGGCTTATCAATCTTATTAATAGCTACAATTATAGGAACGCCCGCTGCTTTCGCATGATTAATTGCCTCAACCGTTTGCGTTTTGATTCCATCATCTGCTGCGACCACTATAATAACTATATCCGTTACTTTAGCACCTCTGGACCGCATTTCCGAAAAAGCTTCATGCCCCGGAGTATCAATAAAAGTAATTGCTCTACCGTCTGCAAGAGTTACTCTATAAGCCCCAATATGTTGTGTAATTCCACCTAGCTCACCTGCAGCAATATCTGTAGACTTAAGAGCGTCAAGCAATGAGGTTTTACCATGATCGACATGACCCATTACCGTCACAACCGGAGCACGCGTTCTTAAATCCTCAACCTTATCATCACTAATTAAAACATTTTCAACATCTGACTCTTGGACTCTTTTTACCGTATGCCCTAAATTTGTTGCAACTAGTTCTGCCGTATCGGCATCTATTGTTTGGCTAGCATTTGCAAGAATACCGAGTTTCATTAATTCTTTAATTACATCAGCCACTCTTTCAGACATAGCATTTGCAAGATCGCCGACTCCGATAACTTCCGGGATCGTCACTTCTCTATATACTTTCTCAGGTGCTTGTGATACTAATTTACGCTTTTCTTTTTCTCTAGCTCTTTTTATAGAAGCAAGACTTCTAGTTCTACCGCTGCCGCTTTCGTCGTCGCTAAGCATATTGAAAAGATCGGCTTTTTTGAATTTTTTTGGTTCTTCTAGCTTAATTTTTGGTGCTACTATTTTACTATCTGTTGTTTTATCTAATTCTTTCTCTGATTCTATACCGTAACGTGTTCGCTTTCCTACTAAAGGAGACTTTACAAAAGTTTCTTCTTTCTTTTTAGGTATTTGTGACGGTATATCTTCATCATCTTGAACGATTTTAGCACTAACTTCTACTTTATTTTCTTCGGTATTTTGCTGTTTTTGTTCAACTTCTTTATCAATTTCTAGCGGTTCTATTTTTGAGTTAGCAGACTGGTTAATACTTGCAAGTTTGCTTAAAGTGCTTATTTTTGAAGGGTCATTTAATTGAGATTGCTCAGCAGCTTTTTTGAGAATAGATAAACGTCTGTTAAATTCTTCCTTATTAGCATCAATAACAGTTTGATCTAAGCTATTCCTTTCTTTATTTAATGAAAGGGTAGTAGCACTACCGGTAGAGCTTTTTCTAACTTCTACTAGCGTTTTAGATTTAGCATTAACAAAGCTTTGAGCTCCTGTAAGAGAGTCAAAAGACTTATTAAGCGATAATTTTGAATTGCCAAGTGTCAACTTTTTGGGTTTGATTTCCTGGTTATCCGTCATATTTAAAACCTTTGTGTTTCTGTTTTTTCCGTCTACTACTTTATTATATCATTCCTAGCTAAAAGCGGTGTTGCTCGCATGGCTCGTTTATGTCATTCCCGCGAAAGCGGGAATCCACTAAAATTTATAAAAAACTTATTTTTATAGGTTTATTTTTTAAGGACGCCCTAATTACTAAGCTATTTATTCTGGATGCCTGCTTTCGCAGAAATGACATACATCCTACATTCAACCCACTAACTATCCTTCAATGCACCATGCTGTCTAGCAGTTTTAATCAGCAATTTAATATTTTCGTCCGTTATATTAGAATTTGGAGCTAAATTTTTAAATTCATTTACGCTCATCTCTCCTAAATCTTCTATGGTCTTTATACCATATTCGGCAAATTGTAATATTAATTCAAGCGATAATTCTAATATATCTATTAATTCTTGCTCAACTCCTAGATCCTCTAGCTTTTTGATAATCTTTGCATTCTTAAGGTCGACGTAATTAATAGCTCGATTTTTAATCTCTACGGCAAGTTCTTCCTCAAAGCCTTCAATTCTTGTTAAAGTACTAATCTCACTACTAGCAATTTGTTCTACTGAATTAAATCCCGTTACCGATAAAAGCTGACCTATAACTTCTTCAACATCTAAAGTTTCCATAAATAATGCCGTAGAAGTTAAGAACTCTTCATTTCTTCTTTTTGATTCTTGCTCTTCGGTCATTATATCGATATTCCAACCTGTAAGCTGAGAAGCTAAACGAACATTCTGCCCTCTTCTACCTATTGCAATACTTTGATTTTCTTGCGAAACTACTACTTCTACCTTATGCCTATCCTCATCAATCAAAATTTTTGTGATTTCCCCAGGTGCAAGCGGTGCAAGAGCATTAACTATAAACTGTGCAAGATCATTACTCCATAATACTATATCAATTTTCTCTCCGTTTAATTCATTTGTTACGGCTTTTACTCTATTACCTCTAATACCTACGCATGAGCCTACGGGATCTATACTACTATCCGAAGCAAATACCGCTATTTTTGCTTTTGAACCGGGATCACGTGCTACTGATTTTATTTGAATAATAGATTCAAGAATTTCAGGTACTTCTAGCTTAAATAGTTTAACTAGCATCTGGTTATCTACTCTAGACAAGAAAATCTGCGGTCCTTTTGTTTCTTGCCTTACATCCTGTACATATGCTTTTATACGATCATTAGGTTTAAAATTCTCACCCTTAATTAATTGATCTTTTTTTATTATTGCTTCAGCACGACTCAGGTCAACTATTATATCACCGTATTCTATTCTCTTAACTATCCCATTTATAATTTCGCCTTTTCTATCTTTAAAGTCATGATATTGTTTTTCACGTTCAGCTTCTATAACACGTTGAGTTATAACTTGTTTTGCAGCTTGAGCCGATACTCTAGCATGATCAATCGGCGGTAAATATTCATATATCTCATCACCGATTTTAGCTTCCGGATTCTTTATTAAAGCTTCTTCAAGTGAGATTTGCGTTAAGTAATCTTCTACATCTTCTACTATTTTTAAGATCCTTAAAAGATTTATCTCACCGGTTTTCCTATTTATCTGAGCTTTAATATTATATTCATTACCGTATTTTTTTCGTCCTGCTGCTTGTACCGCTTGTTCAACCGTTGAAATCAAAATTTCTTTTGATATTCCTTTCTCACGAGCTACAGAATCTATAATTTGTAAAATTTCTACATTACCTATATTAGACATACATTATCTCTTATTGCTTTAGCAATTTTTTAAATACTTCTTCAGTTAAAACTAGATTAGCATTTTTAATTAAATCATAATCAATTAGTACTTCTTGTTCTTCACATTTTAAATATATTTTATTATTTTCGGCTTTAATTATTTTACCCTGATAACGAGTTTTGCCGTTCAATAATTCTTTAAGTTTGATTTTAACCTCTCTTTCTAAAAATCTATTATAATTTTCAAACTTTACTAACGGACGTTCAAGACCGCTTGATGCTACCTCTAAAGAATATGCAGCTTCTATTAAATCTTCAACATCTAGAATAGCGGAGATAGTCCTACTTGCTTTAGTACAATCTTCCACAGATATTTTTTCGCTGTTTAAGCTATCAATCAATATCTCGACTACTTTAGGGTTAATACCTTTAAACTTCACAAGCACTAACTCAAAACCCATATCTGTCAAGGATTCTTCTATTACGTTTGTTATTTGTTGTTCAATAGTTTGCATATTTGATATTTATAACAAAAAAGGTGGGATAAACCCACCTATCTATAATTTTTATAATGCTTATCCGTAGCAAAAATACACTAATTAGAATATATAAGCAATATTTAACTTTATTTTTTTGTAAAACAACATATTCATAAAGGGGCAAATACTCGATAATCCCTCTGGTCCGCTTAGAGATGGATCATAAGTCTCCTCCTGATGAACAAAATGCTTCTACATGAATCTGAGTATACACATAACCCCCATTTTTGCTTCTAATATATGCTGCACATGATCGTTAAAAGAATGAGGACCACAAATTTCATCAGTTTCACCTTTTAAAAGGCCTAATAAAATTCTTCAGCTATTCTACCGGTATGATAATGTATATTATCGTTCTCATTAATATTATTATAACTATCTTGAGTATAAAATTTATCATAGTGAATTTCAGTATCGCATATTGCTGCCATATCAGTTAATTTTTTTATATCTAATTGAAATGTATCACTGTTTTTATTTCTAGTAGAGTGAATAATGTGCATAACGGCGGAAAGCTTAACATTTTTTTCATTTGTTATACTATTAATTCTAGAAATAGAATGGCTTGCTCCCGACCTGCCGCTGATAAGAACGAGATCTTTATTGTTTTCTATATCCGATTCAATATATGAAGGGTGTACTTTTACCAGATGATTTTCAGAATCAAATAGATAATTTGTTACAGTTCCATTAGGATTTTTCTTTATTAAGTATTCATAATAATGACCTTCTTCATCATGACCGGTTTTTATAACTGTAAATTCACTGTATCTTTCTCCTACTTTAACAGTAATAATTTGCCTATGTGTGTGCGGTATTACTTTTTGTTAATTTTGTCTATAAAATTTTATTTTTGCCGTATTTTTATCAGCACTTTCTATTTCGATTTTTATTTTATGACTTTCAAAACTCGCTATATTATACTTTGCTTTTAATTCATCATATTGCTTCTTTTCGGCACTTACAAAATGCTTTCCTACTATATTTAATATTTCCGTTACCGGCTTGTTACCCTCATCTACATTTTATATAAGCTCTTCAGCAACAGGTTGATATAACTCTGAAGGAATATTAGGCCCTACATGTATACCAACAATTTTTGATACCGCCCTTTTACATTTATGATCATTCTCTAATGCTTGGATTGGATCACTTCTAAAAGATCTACTTCATCTGTTTCGCTATATGCACTTAAAACCTTTAGAATACTACTGCCGGTAAGATTTAAAAAATTTTTCATTGCATTAGTAACTAGTCTTATATAGACGTTTTTGTATATTCAAGGTAAAAATAAATAAAATTTTTATGCAGTTAACCAGTTTTACCGACTATGGATTACGTAGCCTTATATATCTTGCTTCAAAACCGGAAAGAATTTGTAGTGTAAAAGAGATATCAGAGTACCATAATATTTCCCTTAATCATTTGATAAAAGTGATTCATAGATTAACAATTGGGATATATTAATAGTAGTAAAGGAAAAGGAGGAGGAATTAAGCTAGCATTTAGCCCTTCTTTCATGAAGTTGGGAGATATAATAGAAAAATTAGAACCTAATATGGATATAGTAGAATGTTTCAATAAAAATACTAATAGCTGCAGAATTACAAATTCATGCCAATTTAAACATTTTATTAAAGAAGCAAGTGAAGCATTTATAAAAACATTGAATAATTCTACATTAGAAGATGCAATGATTACTAAAACAATTCAAATTAAGGATAAACTATAGAAAAATAAGCGTTTTTCTTTTTCCGCATATTAAAAACTCTTGATTCCCCTTAGCTCCTAGTATTGGACTTGCTATTATACCGAATATTTTAAAATTATGCTCTTTCTCAAGCCAATCTTTGATTTTATCGCATACTTTTTGATGTAAGAGAGGATTTTTAATAACTCCTCCCTGCTCTACTTCATGCTTTTCGACCTCAAACTGCGGTTTTATTAAAGCAATAAGCATGCAATCTTCTTTAACTAAATTTAGTGCAGTCGGTAATATAGTAGTTAAACTAATAAAGCTGGCATCGCAAACAATTAAATCAGGCTTCGTTATTATTTGTTTATCGGTTAAATATCGTGCATTAGTCTTCTCAAGCACCTTAATGTGTGGATTGTCGCGTAATTTAGGATGAAGTTCGCCATAACCGACATCTACGGCAAAAATTAATTTTGCTTTACGCTCAAGTAACACTTCCGTAAAACCGCCAGTGCTACTACCGATATCAATACACACTAAATTTTCGGGATCAATTTTAAAATAATCCAAAGCGGCAATTAATTTTAATGCCCCTCTTGAAACATAATTATGCTGTGGTAGCTTTACCTTAATGTCGGTGTCATTTATATTAACCTGTATCCCAGGCTTAATTAACTGCCCATGCTTATTATGTACTTTACCTTGGATAATCAAACTTCGTGCTATGGTAATATCTGTTACAAAACCTTTTTGCAGCAAATATTCATCAAGCCTTATTTTAGTCATTACTGTTTAAATGTGAATTTAACTTATGTTATAAGGGCCCATTAGATAGAAAATATACAATTTGTCTAATTGAAAGTTACAGTTTCAATTAGACATAATATATTTGAGCCATACAATAATGCTGCAACTGAAGGGAACATGGTAATCTAGAAAAATATTCAAACCCTAACCAATATATGTCTTTTCTTACCGGCAGAGAGCTTTATAACTTTTTTATCGAGTAAGAAATTAGTGTTAATTATCATATTTTCATCTTCGACTAATCTATCATTTATCTTAGCACCATTCCCTCTTATAAGCTTGCGTGCTTCCGATTTAGAAGTAGCAAGCCCTGCTTCATGCAATAATTCATATGCACTAATACCTGCTTGTAATACTTCCTGCTCTAAAACAATGGTAGGTAAATTCTCATCGATTTGTCCTTCTTCAAATATCTTTACTGCAGTTTCTAGAGCTGATTTTGCTGCCTGCTCCGAGTGACAAAGCTTAGTTAGCTCATAAGCAAGCTGTTTTTTAGCTGCATTAATATCTTCTGCCGCTAAACTCTCAAACCTATTAAGCTCTTCTTGAGTGAACTCGCTATATAATTTGGCAAATCTAACTATGTCGGCATCTTCGCAGTTACGCCAATATTGGTAATAATCATACGGGCTTAGCAAATCTTCATTAAGCCATACGGCTCCCGCAGCAGTCTTGCCCATCTTAGCACCGGAGCTAGTCGTAAGTAGCGGTGTCGTCATACCGAATACTTCTTTGCCGCTTATTTTACGAATTAAATCCGCTCCCATTACGATATTGCCCCACTGATCACTACCGCCAAGCTGCAAGCTGCAATTGTAATACTTGCTTAAATAGTAAAAATCATAGGCTTGCAATAACATATAGTTAAATTCTAAGAAGCTTAAATGCTGCTCACGCTCAAGCCTTAGTTTTACCGAATCCATAGTCAGCATACGGTTTACCGAGAAATAGCTACCGAAATCCCGTAGAAAATCTAGATAATTGAACGAATCTAACCACTCTGCGTTATCCAGCATAATAGCATCACTTTTACCGTCACCGAATTTGATAAACTTCGACAAAGATTTTTTAATACCTGCGGCATTTTTAGCTATATCTTCTTTGCTTAAAATTTTGCGCACTTCGTCTTTCCAAGTAGGATCACCGATTTTACTCGTACCGCCGCCGATAATTACAATAGGCTTATGCCCGTGCTGCTGAAGCAATCGCAGAATCATTATCTGCATTAAACTACCGATGTGGAGTGATGTAGCAGTACAGTCAAAGCCTATATACGCAGCTATTTTTGTTTCTTTCGTTATAGCAGTTAACCGATCCAAATCGGTACATTGATGGAAATATCCTTTATTTATAAATTCTTCTATAAAACGCATATATTATTTCTTATTTTTTAAAAATTCCTTTTTTGCTTTTCTGCTAGGAAATAAAGTGTTAAGGAAAATAGCATCTTTATCACCTTTTATATAAAGTACTGCATATACTGGCGCAATCATTTGAACATATAAAATTTTTTGACCTTTATATTTCTCTTAATTATGATGTAATTTAATATCTAATAAATTACCGTCAGCAATCGACTGTATTATTTCTTCAACGCTCATTCAATAACTTCGTTCTTTTCATGATTATATCTATACTTGGTCATAATATTTAGAGTTTAGTAGTGTCTGAATGAATTAGCATATTAAGATAGGTCTGATAAGGCAAACCATGCTTAGAAGCTTTAATTTTTATTGCTTCTATGTCATGTTCTGCAATCCTAATAGTAATAGATCTTTTTTACTAAGATGTGCTTTTGCAAATTTTTGAAGCAAAGCTATTTCACTTCTATCATCAATTTTTTGCTGCTTTTCAAAATTATCTTCAATATCTTGTTCGTAAGAATCTAGTTTGATACTCATAATACAAACATTTTCAATGTTATAAAGAATGTAAGTACTTTGTCAATACTTGATATATTAGATTATCATGCGAATTTTTATAAAAGCAGCAATATCAACGGCTGCATGGAGATTTTATGCTCATCCTACAGTTGTTATGGGGATTTGTGTTGGAACAGCTCTTGCATATTCGCCGGAGAACACATTTGAGTTATTAAAAAATACGACTTATACAGGAATAGAAGCAGCAAAATTTGCTTATGGAAATACAGCAGGGATAGTAAACGGAATAGCAGCTGGCTTAACTCATCTTGTGTATGATCACTTACAACGCTACAGCGAAACTCCTCAAGTGGATCTAGTCGGTAGCATAGAAATTTCATGGGTAGATGCTGTTGCATAAATCTCTAAAATATCTAATAACTAAAAAAGCTGATTATGTCATTCCTGCAAACCAGGGACGTTGTTGCATAAATCGGCGTCATTCCCGCAAGACATTGTTGCATGAATCAGTAAAATCGACTGTGTCATACCGTGGCTTGACCACAGTATCCAAAAAAATAACTTAAAACACTGGGGATGCCCGCTGCTGCAGGAAGACATTGCCTGCGTAGATCGATTCCACCATTGTCACCCCGTATAGCCTGTACCTGCTGGATCCAGTTAAAATACTAGTATTTTTTTATCATATTTATGGATCCCGTGGTCAAGCCACGGTATGACAACAGGAAATCGATCCATACAGGCAATGCCCCACGGGAATGACATAGAATAAAAACTGTCCGGTTACCTTACTGATATCTGTTATATTTTATAATAATAAAATTATATTTCGTTGTTTTTAAATGCATCTTTTTTATTCCTACTTTTTCAAAGAGCGACAGGAAAAATTAATATTACCGGCTTGAGCCGTGTCCGGTCCTTCATTTTTATTTTCTCTATATCCTTACTACTTGGTACTACAACGGCAATATGTCCTGCTCTTTTTGGATTAGCATTGTTATGGATACAACAAAATATCCTTGATTAGCAAATTTTTGTGCTTGAATAAAACTATCATCACGATTTCCTGCTTTAACAAAATGCCATCCGTTCTTTATGAGGTCTGTTTCACGCCACTCAGCTTGCTTATGTGATAAAGTAGGTATGAAAATTTTATCGCTTTCAGGATAGTAGAGACTGATTTGGAAGCCCCAAGGCTGCACTAGCAGCATACGCAAAACAACTACAATGAGTCAAACGCTTTAACTATAGGAGAATTATATTTTTCTGTTTCTTCTAATAAAGTTTCTCCCGACTTACAATTTATTACATTACCTTTCTGCTACTTTTCCTCAACATTTAAAGAGTTAATTACTGCTAAATTTTTTTAGCACTTTCTGACATATTGTCTGCTTGTGCAGTCATATTAATCCAAAGTAAGTAAATTATGATTAATTTTATTTTATTCATTTTTTTCTCATATCAATTTATGAACCTCTATATACAATATATAATATGATAATTCAACTATTAATTGTAATTTTTTATATTTTATTATTCAGAGAAACATAAGAACACTCTATGTTTCTTGACAAATGCTATGCTTTTATATATACTGCTTCGTATGTTAGCAACAAGAAATAAGTACTTCAAACTTAGGCACCCGTAGCTCAATTGGATAGAGTATATGACTACGGATCATAAGGTTAGGGGTTCGACTCCTCTCGGGTGCGCCATTCTTCAATTTCTTTCACTTTTATGAATGAATCAAACGGTGGGCGCAGCATAAAATCAAGCTTTTCAGGTTTAAGTGTTAGGTTAGCAAAAACTAAAGGTGGTAGAAAAACGATGCGGGCAGCATTATATATGGCAACTGTTACGTCTGTAAGATATAATTCTGCAGTTAAACCTTTTTATAAAAGAATTGTAGAAAAAGGAAAAGCCAAAAAGTTAGCTCTTATCTTGACTTCTTAAACACAATTACCTATGTAAAGGATAAAGAACTTAAAGGCTTAGTTAAATGCCGTAAACTGGAACGGACTATATTTTGAGCGAGGTGGATTTAGCTTTACCAAGTGAGATTTAAGCAAGAAAGAAACACATTTATTCCCGGGAAATAAAGATTTTTCTTCTATATAGAGTTATCTCCCAGTTGAGATATTGCTTTTTGACTGATAGTTTAAAGCTTTCCGTTGTACTTAGCAGCAATTATCTTTTGCCTATATATCTTAATAATCCCATGCTATTGTAAGTTTTTTCTCACCTTCTAATGGTATAGTTTATCCAGTTAAACGTTGGATCTTTTAATTCCGCTCTTATTTCTTCATTAGTAGCATTTACCCAATCTGTATCATCTGTACGCCCACCATTAAGAATATGCCCATCTAGCGGTAGCGGTTCCCCTGCGACATCATTTCCAAAACGCGCATCACTCCCTTTCCCTGTTTCAAATTCATTAAGTTTCCACTCTTCATCTATTAGCTTCTTATCTACACAAACTTTTCCCATTGTGTAAAGCGGGAATATTATTCGACCATATTTTGGAGTTGGTGGATTGTGTTGTTCTTCATTTTTCATAAATTCGACTTTTATTTAAGTTAAAAATATTAAGTAACTACAAAATACTAAATGTAGTTATAGTAATATAAAACTTAAATTGTTTTTGATATTATAATAAAAATACAGCTTCATAATACTGGACAGCAATGTCTAGCACCCTAGGAGTCAATCCATGCAAGCAACAAAGTTAGAACCTAGGCTGAAGAATTTTGATTTTAAAGATTTTTTATTATATAGCCATGGCTGGGTTACGGTAATAGTGTCTTGAAACGTGCCGGCAGACGTGCATATACGGTATAGTTTTTTGTGACCGGTTCAAGACCTAGTGTATAGCTATCGGTAAATGTTACAGTATTACTAGTACCGTTACCGAGGATTTGAGTAAAACCGGCATCTTTATACAAATTATAATTCAGCTTACGTACCCCATTAATCATATTTCTTGGGTTATAAATATTAGCAGCTCCCGTACTAAAAGTTACGGTATAGCTAACAAGTAGTGATAATAAAGCACCACAAGTAACTGAAGCAGTAACGGAAGTTGTGCTCATGGCACCGACATTAAAAATACCGAAATTTACGGTTGGAACTGACGGATTACATGTTGCAAGTAACGCCATAGCATTTCCTGACGTAATCATATTGATTAATAATATTATTATTGATTTCTTGACATTGCTTAAAAAGAATTTGTCATACCGTGGTGGTCAAGCCACGGTATGACAACGGAGCGTTTTTAGTCCACACAGGAGTAACAATAAAGTCTTCATTTGCATATTGCTTCGCCTAAATCAATTACAGGGTCATTTAAATCTCTATTAACCGGTATGCTAAAATGACAGTATTTATTATTCTCCTCATTCTCGTCACAAATAGAACCGTTTAATACTTCAAGATCTTTAATATATATCTTACCGTCATAGCCTACAAATATTTCTTCATCTAAACCTTCAATACTCACGTACTATCAAATACTGTCATTTCAATGCTTTTAATTATTTTAATATTAAAGTCTAATAATACCACTGATTTTGTTCTTGGAGCAACTTTCAAAGCAATTTCTTCAAACTCTGTATTAAGAGGTAGATTTTCATCGTCTAGTCTTATTTCGGAAGGAACATACGGTGTTAAGTTAGGTACAAGTATTTTACCTTTATCATCGGTATCACCCGCTATTATTATAAACCCCGACATTCTTTAAACTATTTACTTTAATCAAAGCAAGACCTCCGTTAATCGGTCTTGTCTTATAATAGCTTTTATCAATAGAGAAAATTCCTCCTTTGATATTAAACTGTTTCATTATTTCGGTATCATTTTTCTGCAGATAAACTCCAATATCATTATTTTTACCGTTACGGTTAACTTGTACATTGTAATTTGTAGCTTTAGCTTTTTTTTGACAGGTTAGCATTATATCCCCATCCCATATTTGAAGTAATCGGCGAGGAAATACCAAGTTGCTTTGTATGAGATTTATTTTTACTGTTTAAATCGGTACCTATAGTAAAACTTAAGAAACCTTTTTTAGTAATATTTCTTTGATAAGTTGATGATAATATATTTGAGCGTTTACCTTTTTGCATTGTGTTATTTACGACAAAAGACAAAAAATTAACACTTATATTACCAAAATCGGTATTACCGCAACTAGCTGAAATCTGATAATTTAAACTTGAGAAAATTTTATCGGGATCATTATATACGTCCTGATAATTACTATTATTCCAATCTAAATTACTATTAATATCAAAATATTCCGATTCATAAGTATAGCCGCAATTAATTCTTTGACAGCGACCGAAATTTTGATATTATTTGCAGCTGAAATGCCTATACTAAATTTCCGATTTTTAAATTATTAGTTACCCCTACTGCTCCATTATTTTTTAAAAATTCAAAATGTCGGCCGCTTGTTAAATAATCATTCATACCAAGCATATAATCAGTATTTAGAACTAAATATTTATAAGCATTGCTATATATAGTAAAATCTTGTCTTTGAAAACCTGCTTCGTAAGAGAAATGTGAAAGCCCGGGACGTAATAAGCTCGGTGATGCGTAATAAGGAATAGTAATTGTCTAAACTTACCGGTTATATCTTGCGTTTTAACTATTAAATCACCTCTACCGGTGATAACCGCGGAATATTGGTTATATCAAAATCCCCCATATGAGCTTTAGCATTATATATAGGTATACTATTTGAAAATATCTCTATACTACTTGGAAGTTCTGATTTCCCTCTAAAATCCAGTAACAGATAGGTAACTAAATTCGGTCTAACTGCAAAATTAGTAGCATACTGAATACCGGCAAATCTAGTTGAATTAGACCAAGAAGACACTTTAGTTATGCTATTAACCCCTACCCACCAATTAGTCATCTTATCCACATTCTCATATGTCCAATTTGTGTCTAAACGTGTAAATTTATTTTGGTTTTTTGTGGTATTTGTGATTTTAGAAAAATTTGATTTAACGACGTCAGTTTGAAATAAGAAACTATAACTATACACCGTGTTCAGTGAAATAATTGAGTTCCTCTACTCCGGCTAAATAATTAATATCATCATTTGGACTAAGAGTCACATCATAGTTTAAATATACCCCACTAATAAGTTTAGTATCGACGTTCTTCATAGGACCACCTGAAGCATCAAATGATTGAGGTTGCATTTTTCTGCTGGAAATGTAATATTTAAATCTAAATGCTCAAAGTTTAAATCATATTTAGTACCCTCAAGCAAATCTAAATTAATATATGCAGTATCATGATAATTCACTAAACCCTGCTTAAGATAATCTTCTTGAACATCAAAATGTTCTATATCTTCAAGAGGAATTAAATAATGACCGTGAGCGTTTTGCACTATAGTCGGCAATATATCGGTTTCGGTATAATTAACTTCTAACGAAACCATCAATTCACTCTCACCCGCAATTTCATTAGCGCTATTCTCAAATTCTACTGTTAGAGGTCATTGGGGCAATAACCCTAACTCCTGATCCTTCATGTACGTTTGTATCCGCTGCGATTCAAGGCGAAGTATCGCCAAGAGATTCAGAGATAACTCCACCTGCAAAACTCACCGGTATAAAAAAATAATACCTATAAAAACCGATATTATTGTCTTTAAAAAGCACATTGCTTTAATTTATTTAGTTTTAAAGATTTTTAACCTGATATTGTTATAGGTATACTATGCTGAACAACAAGATCTACGGTGGAGGTAACACTATTCTCTAACTTCACTCTACGAGGTAATTCTTTTATAAAAATTCTATAGTCTTTTGCTTTAGTAGAATAATTCCTGTGTGTTTTTTAAAGCTACCCGTATCAATTGTACCATCATGTAAGGTAAATGTTACCGGAGTTGCCACTAAATCTTTAGTTTCTTTATATGTACGCTTTAAACGAATTAATTGAAACTTTTTAGGTGCATAATCATTATTTTGCACCGTCATAGTTGCTATTCTATTACTATATATTGACAGGTACGATAGTGGCACTGGCAAAAGAATTAAAAATCAAGAATATAGATAGGATAGGTAGAAATCTTAAAAAATATTTATATCAATATGCCACGATTATTGTAATTGTATCATTATAAGTATCGGAAGGCACATTTGCTCCTTGAGGTATTTTGCCGTATATTGTGAGCGTTTGATCTAGTCCTGTTCCCATTACCCAGTCACTTGATTGATTTCCCCAATTTTGCGTTCTCCCTGCATTGGAGTAAAGATTATAAGGTAAATAACTATTAGTGTTAACAAGACCAGTCATTTTACGGGTACTAGTTATAGCAGCAGGTGCAGTACCGGCATTTAATGAAACAGTATAATTAGTACCTAAAGTACACTTTATTATAATTGTATTTGTTTGCAGAGCATCGACAGTTGGAACATACGTACCGAAAGCTAAAGGAGTAGCCGAACTATACAAGACGGTAAAACCATCGCACTAACACGGAAAAAAGCATTAGTGAAGGAGGCAAAACTATTGCCCGTACTTATAGTTAAGATAATAAAACCGATGATATTTCGTAGAATCTTAATTTGCATAATTTATTATAAAAATAATTAATTTCTATTATTAATCTTTTACAAAGTTTAACGATTTTACAAGGCTAGTTTAAGAAATGGTTATATTTAAATATGAATTGATGATATCTTCCCCACAGAATTTGTTTTGGTTTTTCTTTAAATTTTATTTTTTACATTAAAATATAATGAATATAACCCAAATTAGCTATAAATAGATTCTTTATATAGAAAAATTACAAACAGATAAAGAATCATTATAATTACCAAAAGCGATAGGGAAGCACAAATATTACCTATAAATATAAATACTAAAAAAATCTCATTATTCGGTATGCTACAAAACAAAGCCGAGATAAAAGCGGATATATTAGAACCCGTAGAAGAAAAGTGGAATGCAACACAACCTTTAAATGCATCTCGTCTAGTATAATATCCGACAGTTTTTAAAAATCCCCCTGCGAAAGTGTTGGATTTCTATAAATATACTCACATAACCATTGATTATTGCCTCAATATCCAATAAAATCCTTTTTAAAATTTAAATATAAAAAGTATGTATAATACTGATGTTGTAATAATAGGTGCCGGTCCGGTTGGATTATTTGCAGTTTTTCAAGCAGGAATGCTTGGCATGAAGTGTCATGTTATTGATGCACAAGAAGTTATCGGCGGTCAGTGTATTACCCTATATCCTGAAAAGCCTATTTACGATATACCGGCATATCCTAAAATTGCAGCAGAAGAGCTAATAAAACAGTTAGAACTTCAAGCAGCTCCTTTTAACCCTATATATCATTTAAATCAGCAAGCTATAGAGCTAAATAAACAAGATGATTTTTTTGAAATTAAAACCTCAAAAAACACTCTTATTAAAAGCAAAGTTATTATTATTGCAGCAGGAGCAGGTTCATTCGGTCCAAACAAACCGCCCCTTGCGAATATTGAAGATTTTGAAAGTAAGTCAGTTTTTTATTTCATCAATGATAAAAGCAAATTTGCGGGTAAAAATATAGTTATAGCAGGCGGCGGGGATTCGGCTGTTGACTGGGCTATTTCTCTTTCAGATATTGCAAATAAAATATATTTAGTACATAGGCGGGATAAATTTACGGCAGCTCCTGAAAGCGTAAGGCAATTAAGGCATATTGCAGAAACCGATAAAATCGAGTTAATAACCGGTTATCAATTAAATGCTTTAGATGGTAATAATAGTGAACTTCAATCGGTTATAGTTAAAGATTTACAAAATAATACTCGCAAATTGGATGCCAATATATTACTACCTTTTTTTGGTTTAAAACAAGATTTAGGTAGCTTAGCAAATTGGGGTTTAAATGTTAAGCTTCACCATATTGAAGTAGACGCTTCCTATTATCAAACTAATATAGAAGGTATTTACGCCATTGGCGATATTGCCCATTATGTTGGTAAGCTTAAGCTGATTCTTACGGGTTTTGCTGAAGCGGCAAGCAGTCTTCATCATGCTTATAGTAGAGTATTTGACGGCAAGGCTCTACATTTTGAGTATTCTACTACCAAAAATACGGGGAAAAGAAGTAAGGGCGTGACTAAATAAAGAGATCGTCATTGCAAGTAACCGTAGAGAGCGTGACAATCTCATGAAACAATAACAATCTCCTGAGATTGCTTCGTCAATTACTTACGTAATTTCCTTGCAATAACGTTAAAACTGAACGGAGACAAAAATAAGAGTGAATAATATAATTGACGGTAAAGCATTAGCCAATGAGATACTAGCAGACTTAAAGCTAGAAATTCAAGAACTTACAAGCCAAACCAACGCTTCACCGAAGCTTGCTATAGTCCTAGTAGGCGATAATCCGGCAAGCATTATTTATGTAACAAACAAAATAAAAAATGCACATAAAATAGGAATTTATACTTTATTAATAAATCTACCTGCTACTATTCATACTAATGATTTAATATCAAAAATCAATGAGTTAAACCTTGATAACGAGATTTCAGGAATTATAGTTCAGCTTCCTTTGCCAAGCTCCATAGATAAAAATAAAATTTTATCGGCAGTATCACCTTCTAAAGATATCGATGGTTTCCACCCTTTAAATGTCGGTTACTTACATAGCGGAATTAGTCAAGGCTTTATTCCTTGCACTGCTCTTGGTTGTCTTGCAGCTATAAAAAAATACGAACCTAATTTAACCGGTAAAAACGTTGTAATTATTGGACGCTCAAATATAGTAGGCAAACCTTTAAGTGCTTTACTGTTAAAAGAAAATTGCAGCGTTACTATTTGTCATTCTAAGACACATAATTTACGCTCTATTACTTCTAAAGCCGATATTGTCGTTGCTGCAATAGGCTCACCTTTAAAATTAACTGCAGAATATTTTAATCCTGAATCTATAGTAATTGATGTAGGCATTAATAGAATTAGCAGCAATAAAATTATCGGTGATGTTGATTTTGAAAATGTTCAGTCTAAAGTACAATATATTACTCCCGTCCCAGGCGGCATCGGACCGATGACTATTGCGTTTTTACTTAAAAATACGGTTAAGGCATTTAAGGATTCCTTATATACTCTTGATACGTAAAAAGTAGATAGACGACGCCAATTTTTCAAATTAAACGAGTATCTTATAAATATTTGCAAGTTCTACATAATGTCTTACATTATCTTGCATATATTCTAAATCTTTCGGTTAAATGTCTAACAAATTTTGCAGGGGATCCCATCCATAATTCTTGAGATTTAATTATCTTCTTTGGCAGGATAAGACTGCCTGCAGCAATAAAAGCATATTCTTCTATTACTGCATAATCCATTATCGTAGCACTCATACCAATAAAAGCATTATTATGTATTGTACAGGGATGAATAAGAGAGAGATGACCGATAGTTATATTATCGCCTATTGCTCTACCGGTCCGTTAAACCTTGAAGCATGAATTACACTACCGTCTTGTACGTTAGTATTATTTCCTATGTTTATCGATTCAACGTCACCTCTAAGAACCGTATTAAACCAAATGCTTGAATTACTACCTATTTCAACATCTACTATTAAAGAGCTGCTTTCAGCAATATATGCACTTTTATCGATTCTTGGCGTAACTCCTTTGTAAGGGATAATGAGCATTAATTATAATCGACCCAAGAAATATTACCATCTTTACGATAATAAACTATATTGATACGATCATTATTTATATTTTTAAATACTACTGCAGGTAAATCTTCTAAATCCATTTTCATTACCGCTTCTTTTACTGATAATTTTAATATTTCTACAGGCTTTTCAGCGATAATTGCCGGATTATCATTATCTTCGGCGTTAGAGGTTTCACTATCAGATTGCGGATTAATAATATATTTGGTACCTTCGTAAGCAATTTCTGATATTTTTACTTTACCCGCATGATGATTTTTGAATTTTGATTTATATTTTCTAAACTGTTTTTCTAGTTTTGACATAGCTTTATCAAAAGCTACATATATATCGCTACAACTATCATTACTTTTGACTACATTATGTTTACCGGAGCCATATTTTACTATAATATCACATTTAAAATTAATTCCTTCTTTTGAAAAATGTATATCTATATTTATTATATCGGTAAAATATTTTTTAACGACTTGCGTAGCCCTCTCTTTTGAATATTCTTGTAAATTATTACCGATAGAAATATGTTGACCTGAAACTGAAATAATCATAAATAACCTTTATAATCTGAAATAATTAATATATAGGCGTTACTAAGTAACACCTATACAATTAATTTATATTTAGAGTAATTTCAAGTTTTATTACAAATTAATTTATTTAAACTTTAGCCGTAGAGTTTAGGACACTTATCCTTATTTTGTTGCGATTTAATTAGTTTTTTAGCAGTCTTTCTTACATAATTAGGCTCAATGCCAATTTCTAAGCAGGTAGCATTAAAATTTTCATTATTTTCAAAAAGCCATTTTTTAGCGTTATATTCAACTTTTGTTGCCTCTTTCTTGGTAGAAGTATTAGTTGCATCTATTATTGCCTGCATAATAATAGCACTTCTAAGCGCAATATCTCGGGTATAGGATTATAAAGTTTAATACGCTCAAAAGGAGTAGTTAATTTAATGACACATGGTTTAGTCATATAAAACCTCTAATAATTTTTAATAAAGTAAGACTTTATTAATATAAATGTAACCACTAGGTTTTTCTTTTTTAACAAAGGCCTTAAAAAGTATAATAATTTTCAAGGCTTCAACTAGTAGTGACTAATTTGGATTAATAGAGATATCTAGTAATTATAATATTAGGAATAAGCTAGATGTTAGGTTCTGTATATTTTTTGATAAAATACGATATTTTACTCTTGCAGAAATAGAAGAATTGTTATATACATTGTTATCTTTTACGTATACTCAAATGATTTCAAGAATTGAATTTTATTTTGAGAGGTGAGCACCCGCAGCCTATACTTAATAGATGAAGATGCAATCCTTGATAAAATGAAAGAGCAATTCTTAAAAGCAGAAGAGGATATAAGGGGGTGTAGCTCAGTTGGTTAGAGCATCTGCCTGTCACGCAGAAGGTCGCGGGTTCGAGTCCCGTCACTCTCGCCAAGCCCTTTCAGGTTTCGGGATTTCCTATCGTTTTCTAAAAAATTCATATGCTCCTTTTATTCGCCTTTTGTTTTAATTGTTATGTTAAACTCTTTTAAATTCCGAATTTTAAATATTATAAAAAACTAACTTTGTATATTCCTTAAAGTAACCTCAACTCATTTGTTCGCACTTTTAGTTAAATTTCTATTGTATTCTTAAAACTTCTTATTATGATTCTATCTATAAGCTCATTTTTAATAAAATATTAAAATTTATAGAATATAATAAGAAAATAATTATGTTTAGATGGTTTCAACCCTCAAATCAAGAATTAATAAGAACTATACAGAAAGAAAATACCGCAGAAGCACAAAAATTAATTGCCGCAATGGATATTACTGAATTAAGTAAAGTTAGGGATATTTATATTAGCATTAGCAGGGCTATTTGCAGCATCCGTACCTATATTTTGCGTTACATTACCGTCACCTATCAAATTCAATGTACCGCCTACACCGCCGGTGCTAAGTACTGCTCCATTTGCTCCTACGCTACCGGTTAGCGTAACCCCATCTGCTAAAGCTAAGATAGAGCCATTCTTATTTAAAGCTACAACAAATACATTAGCTGAGAACGTAATGGGGGTTGCTCCGATATTTACGAGTTTTAAGCTGCTGCCGTTAGCTCCAATCGTACCGTTAACATTACCGCTTTGTATTGTCAGTGTGCCTTGGTTATTTGCAGAGGTCGTAACTGAACTGGTCACACCATTTACTATTAACTCACCATCTGCTCTAAATAATATGTTACCACCCGCGCCTAGGTCTAAAGCTTGGTTAAATGTTACCTGCTATTCATACTAAGTAACTGCGTAAATACCTTATCGACTACGACAGCACCTGCTCCGTCTACTATGAAATTCTTAAGGCGATGGGTATTCTATAGTATAAGGTCCACCGTTATTTGCTATGGTTAGGTATTTTGTGATTGCTCCTATTTTCACTATTCCATATTCATCATTGCCAGATTTGTTTAAATTATTATTTTAGCAAATTTACATTCCCATTTGCTGCATCTATTGTATATGTCGTATTATCCGCTATTCTAATATCACCTATATCTCCGGCACTTGGATCATTGATTGTTAAATTAGCATTTATTTGTATTTTTGCTTTTATAGCGTTTAATAATGCAACATTGATTGTATTTTCGGTATTTATTATTAAAGTACCGCCGCTAGCATTACTATTATTAAAAGTAATACCTCCTACATCTAATAGACTGTTAACACTTATAGTTCCCAAAGCTAAAACACTATCTGCAAAAACAATACTATTTACCGTAGTATTACTTTGTAAATCAAGAATCTTACCGTTACGTCCATTACACTGCAGTATATTGAAATTATTTATATTTCCGTTAAGTATAGCATGCCCTATACCGTTTACTCCTTTAGCACCGTCTATATTACCCGTAACCGTTATGTCGTCATCTAAATTAAGTACGGACGTATTACTTTGTAAATTAATATTAGTAGCTTTTAATATTGTAGAATTAAGTGTTGCCGACCCAAGTAAAACATTTACTGCGGCTAATGAGCCTATATTACCTATATCGCCTGTTATTATGTTACTACTACCAAGATCATGAGCTAGATTTAGTATCCCTTGACCGTCAACGCCGGTAGTATTATTTATATTACCCGTTAACGTTGTTATATTACCGTCAAAAAGAGTAAGTATAGAGTTATGCAGCATTAATTGTAATATTACCTGCTCCGGACATATAAATCTGTGCTTCCCCGTTTCCTACATTTATTCCGGCAAGAGAGTTAGTGAGACCTATGTGATTTGATATAGTACCCGTACCTACAAATGTTATTGTACCGTTATTGCCAGCTACCGTATTATCTATCTGAGTTGTAATATTTAAACCGTTATTAATTTGTCAAGTAGAATTCTTACCGGCGTAATCTATATTACTAAATGTTTGATTACCGACTCCGGTAACAATTGACATAACATTATTATTAATAAATTTAAGAGGAGTGAAATTAGGAGTAAGACCTACTGTTGCACTAAGAGCACCTATTGATACATTTTGACTTCCCTCAACCCCACCAAAAACAGGTAGTGCTATTAATTAATGTATTTATCCCGCCAATAACAGCATTTGTTTTATCTGCCGATATTTTAATTCCAAGCCCTTTGAATAAATATTGCCGTTATTAAATACTCCTCCTACAAGACCGGCGCCGGTACTCAAGCTTACGCTACCGAGATTAGGAATTGTGGCTCCTGCAGTATTAGAGCTAGTGAATAATGTTCCGCATAATGATGCCGTTGCTAAAAATTTTCTTAATATTTTTGATTCTTTCATTAATATTAATATATTTAATTAATAATTTGTAGCAACTTTTTTACAATAATAAAATAGAAGCAGGTAGAGCTAGATTCAGAAAGCTTTAGACAAGATGAATTGACGAGAACGTACAAAAGTACGTGAGCAAAGGCGCATGTCAGAAAATTCACTTGTATCAAGCTTTCTGAACGACACTGTACCAAAAAAATATTGTTACTTGGTAGTGTAAAAATTTAATTATGTATTTAGAATTAAGTTCAAGGAATTTCTCAATGAAAGTTGGAAAGCAGAAAGATAAACTAAGCTGTTTTGTCTTTTATTGTAGGCATGGATTTTACTACCTCAGATACGCTGCTTTGAGTAGCTGCCGCAGTAGTAGCAGCATTACTGTGTCACACCCCTGGTCCATAAAAACAATAAAAAATACTAAAATTATTAGTATTTTTAACTGGATCCCGTGGTCAAGCCACGGGGATGACAGAGGTGAAATTGATTCACGCAATAATATAGTCCCCCAATTTAGTGACAGACGTAAGGAAGAGAGTCTATAATAATAGGTGAATTCAAGATAGTCAGGAATTAAGCAAGAAAAATCACATTTTGATTGAAAAGTCAAAAAGAATTATCTACTATAGATTGCATTAATTTAATATATGATATTTTGACTATTAACAAATCTCTATTTATTTATCGGTGTTCCTACCAAAGCATGCTTAAGTACTTGATCAATATTTGATACAGATATAATTTCTAGGCTTTCTTTTATATTCGGCGGTATATCTTTCAAATCTTTGACATTTTCTTCAGGAATCAACACGGTTTTAATACCTCCCCTACTTGCAGCAAGTAACTTCTCTTTAAGACCACCTATAGGTAAAACATTGCCTCTTAAAGTAATTTCACCGGTCATTGCTACAGTACAATGTACGGGTATTTTAGTCATCAACGAAACAATAGTCGTAAACAAAGCACAGCCGGCAGACGGTCCATCTTTTGGAATAGCTCCGGCCGGTACGTGAATGTGAATATCAAAATCTTTATAATTGTCGTACTTTAATCCAAAATTTGTTGCTCTGCTTCTAAAACAACTATAGGCAGCCATTGCCGATTCTTTCATAACATCACCGAGTTTTCCGGTGGTCTTTATTTCACCTTTCCCTGGAAATGCTAAAGCCTCTATAGTTAAAAGCTCCCCGCCTACTTCAGTGTAAGCAAGTCCCGTAGTACTTCCTATTTGATCTTCTTTCTCGGCAAGCCCGAAATTATATTTCTTAGCTCCTAAAAATTCTTCAAGATGATTACTATCTATGGCGATATGCTTAATACTTTTATCTGCTAAAATCTGCTTTAATGCTTTTCTAGTTAATGCCCCTATTTCACGCTCTAAAGCTCTTACACCTGATTCCTTGGTATAATATCTAATTAAATCCAAAATTGCCGTCTCGGATATAGTAATTTCATCTTTTTTGATTTTATGCATTTTAAATTGTTTTGGAACTAAATAATTTCTGGCAATTTGGAGCTTTGTTTCCTCTACATAACCGGAAATATATATTTTTTCCATTCTATCACTTAAAGCTCTAGGTAAATCATAAGAGTTAGCAGTAGCAATAAATATTACATTTGATAGATCAAATTCTACTTCTAGATAATGATCAACAAAGTGACTATTCTGCTCAGGGTCTAATACCTCAAGCAAAGCGGATGCCGGATCACCTCTAAAATCAGAACTCATTTTATCGATTTCATCAAGCAGCATTACAGGATTACTAGTCTTCACTTTCTTAAGTTGACCTAAAATCTTACCGGGCATTGATCCAAGGTAAGTTTTTCTATGCCCTCTGATTTCTGCTTCGTCTCTAACACCGCCGAGCGCAAGTTTAGTATATTTTCTGCCCATTCCTTCGGCAATAGATTTTACAAGTGAAGTTTTACCGACCCCTGGCGGACCTATTAAACATAATATAGGTCCTCTAATTTTACTTGAACGCTGTAATACCGCTAAATATTCTATAATTCGTTCTTTAACTTTTTCGAGTCCAAAATGGTCACGATTTAAAATTTTCTCTGCTTGGTTAATATCTATTTTGCTATTATCATACTTACCCCAAGGCAGGCTAAGCAATGTCTCAAGATAGTTACGCGTTACTCCCGACTCCGCTGACATTTGGTTCATGGTACGGAGTTTCTTAAGTTCAGCCTCAGCTTTTTCTTTTGCTTCTTTTGATAATTTTAAACTTTTAATTTTTTTCTCAATATCGGCAAGTTCTGATTTATCTTCATCAAGCTCTTTTTGAATAGCTTTCATTTGTTCGTGCAGATAATAATCACGCTGCGTTTTTTCGATTTGCTTTCTTACTCTTTGTTGCAATGCCTGCTCGGTTTCTGAATTTACTATATTGGAAGTAAGAGTACTAATAACCGTAGTAATACGCTTAAAAGGACTAGTTTCTTCTAATAAATGCTGCTTTGCCTCAAGTGAAGTTATCAAATGTGAGGCTAATATATTTATAATATCTATGAAATTAGTGCTATTACTTATTTCTTTATTGATAGTTTCAATAATTTCTGAATTAACTTTCTTATCATTAATCGCATATTTACTAAATAGTTGTACTGCATTATCAACGAGTGAACGCATGTTATTAACGTCAAATATTTCTTCATCTGGAATAATTTCATAATTTGCTTCAAAAGCTTCCTCGCCTTTGATATTGCTTAGCTTTACTCTTGCTACTGCTTCTATTAAGATTTTTGCCGTATTATTAGGCAGCTTCACTATTTGGATAATCTTGGCAAGTATAGCTGTGTTATAAAGTTCGTGTGTACTAGGGTTTTCTTGATCAAATTTTTTCTGTAAAGTTACTAAAATATATTTACTATTATCTTCCTCGGAAATGGTAGTATGAGAGAGTGCTTGCAACGATTTTGGCCTACCCACAAAAATAGGAGCAATTACTCCCGGGAATACTACCATATCTCTCAGTGCCATTAACGGAAGGGATTTTTTATGCATCAATTAAAACCTTTTAAAATTTCTAATTATTAACTATATAATATAGCATCAACCTGATTTCAAGCTACCATTATTAATTATATTTATGAACTTATTACTACAACCTCCTCAAAATGTAGCAGCCGCACATAATAGAATAAAACAATATCTACATTTAACTCCGATCGTTTACTCTGAAAGCTTAAATGAGATGCTCGGTCATGAGATTTTTTTTAAGGTTGAATCATTACAAAAAACCGGTGCATTTAAAGTTAGAGGCGTGTTAAATCATTTATTAGAATTAAGAGAGCAAGGAAAATTACCTGATAAAATAGTCGGTTATAGTACGGGTAACCATGGAATCGGTCTTGCTTATGCGAGTAAATTATTCGGTATTAAAACAAGGATTTATTTACCGTTAAATACTTTAAAAGTAAAACAGCAAGCAACTCTTTATTACGGCGGTGAAGTTATATATACATATACTCGACAAGAAGCGGAAGAAAAAGCAAAAGAAGATGAAAAGCAAGGATTTTACTATATGCATCCTTCCGATAGTGATTCTACAATAGCAGGAGCAGGCACGTTATGCTATGAAGCATTACAGCAGCTAGGTTTTAGTCCTGATGCTATTTTTGCCTCTTGCGGCGGCGGCGGTTTAATTTCCGGCACATATCTTGCCAAGGAATTAATATCACCGACAAGCTTGTTAATAGGTTCAGAACCTTTAAATGCCAATGATGCTTATTTATCTGTTAAAGATAATAAAATATATAGATTTAACTATGCTCCAAATACTATTGCAGACGGTCTTAAAACCTTGAGTATATCAGCTCGTACATTTGAATATCTGAAAAAACTTGATGATTTTTATTTAGCAGAAGAATATGAAATATATTACTGGACGGCGTGGCTTACTCATTTACTTAAAGTAATATGCGAGCCGTCAAGTAGTATAAACATGGTTTCAGTGGTAAATTTTTTAAAAACACAATCCAAACCTCAAAAATTACTAGTACTAATCTCAGGCAGTAATATCGATCCTATTCTTTATAATGAATTATGGAAAGAGGAGTATTTAAGCATCTCACCTAAATCTTTATGTTCTGATGTCATTTCTGCGAAAGCAGCAATCTAGTAACCTTTAATGTCATACTGCAACTTGATCGCGGTATCTTAGGACTCAGCTGGTGATACAAGACCCCGTGGTCACGCCACGGGGTGACAATAAAAAATCTAGATTCCCGCTTTCGCGCGAATGACATAGAAGCAATGTAACAACGCCTCCTCACAATGATGAAGTTATATTAAAATTTAACCCTTTCTTCTTACTGCTTCTTGATTTTTAGTAGAAGGATTAGGAGTGATTTGCGGAGGTTGTATATTAGAACTTCTTAGTTTTATTGAATCTTCAAATATGGTTTTATCAAATGCTGTTGGATTGATTTTTCTGAGTTCCGCTAAATTAAAATTATTAATTTGTTGCGGTTGAACTATAATAGGCTTACCCGTAACAGGAATTAAATTTTTAAATTCAGGATTAGTTGCTACTTTATCTTTATTTTCATTTAAAAATTTTGTGAGACCTGCAGCAATGTCAGGATTTGTTAAAGCATTTGAAAAGATTTTATCATTAATTGTCTTCACTACATATCCATCACTCAGAGTAATATATGTATCTACAACTTTTCCTAATCTTTTTTCCAAATAGTTTCTACCTGTAAATATCTGCTTAAATTTTTCCCATAAAGAAGTACCTCTATCATTAACATCTTTTAATTCAGTGGCTATTTTAGTACTATTCTCAGTTAGATAAGTAGAATCTAACTTATTTAATTCCCTTATTATTTCAGGATTCTTTATGCCTGATGAGTTAGTAAGTATAATAATTTGTTCTAATTGCTTACTAATTTTATTATTTTTTTCTAATCTATTACTAATCTGCTGTACCGTATAAGTGGCTGCATTTTGTAATGCCTTAAATTCCACTTGAGATAATTGATTTACTCTTGGGATAAACTGCTTACTATTTTTATTAAATTTCTGGTTTTTATCTCCTTGCATAATAAATTTTTCATATTTCTCAAGTTTGTCTGGAGTATTTTTAGGATCTTGTTTTAAGATTTCTATAGCTTGATCTTTTACAGCCTGTGCATATTGCTCTTTAGGTATAGACTTGCCGCTTACGGCTATTAATGCTTCTTTAGTTGCTCTTATAGGATTGGCAAAGATTTCTTCTTTATCTGCTATACCCATCAATGATAATGCATCAAAAGGTCCTCCTTGATTTAGAGGGAGTACAAAACCCTTAAGTGCTGCTTCAGCCCTTGCGACATCAAACTTTAGCTTATCTGCTACACTAGGTATTAGTTTTATATCTTGTCCTAAATTGATATGCAAGTTATCTACTAATTTTTGTATATCTTTATTTTCTACAACTTCACTAATAATTTTACTGGCAAGTACTTCGAGCGTACTAGTGATATATTCTTCAGATTGTAAATATTGTTGAATAGGATCGGAAGTAACAATATTTTTATTCAAAGTATCTAATCTCCTATCTACGTTTTTTATATCAACTATTTTATCTTTTACTGCAGCCAATATCTCAGTCACTTCATCGTTTTTTTTAATAGTATTATCTATATTAGTTATAATCTCTGCCATATAATACTCATTATTAAGTTATTTGATATAATGAACTAAATTATCAAACTTTTTAACAATTCGCAACTATATTATCATATAAATCACTACTTCACTATGCCCTGACTGTTGCCCACTCTCTCTACTTTTATTAAGGTTTTCAACATGAGATATAGGGGTTGATATAGAAGACTTATAACCTTGGGGTATTGTTTTATTTTGCTTTACAATATTTGGTGCTTGTTTTTCTCTTTGTAGTTCTTCCGACAAATTTTTCGTTTCTATATGTAAACTATTACTTTTTTCAAAGTTAGCAAATGCTTTATCTATATTTTTTTAAGCATAATCCGTACCGGTAAAAACTGCTACTATTCTTTGCCATAGCTTAGGTTTGGTTACTCTTTGTAATGCTAATGCTATACTTTTCTCCCCCCATCCGTGTGTTCCTTAAATATCCAGGATTTAACTCTGCTAATACTCTTTTAGTACCATTAACAAGTACAGAATTGCAAGTAATGGGGCAAAATTCTTGATAATTTCTTTACCTTGCTCTATCATTTTTTCAGACGGTAGTTTACTTATCACTGGTAATAAAGTTTTAATTATATTAGGCTCATTTACTCCTAACTCATTAATAGACGATAAAGCTTTTGCTTCTTTTTCATTTGTTTGAAAAGTAATTTTTAAAAATTCAGCTATCTTTAATGCTGCTTGTGTTAATGCTTCTACTTGTTTTGGATCATTAATTTGTTCTTGTTTATCAAGTTTAGGGGTAGTATTTTTAGTAAGAAATTTTCTGTAGTTACCTAATGTTGTTTCTGAAACATTTTCTTTAAGGTTATCTAATGTTTTATCTATTAATTTCTCTCTATATTATGCTTTAGATATTTTTTGGTCAGCTAATTCTAACATAACTTTTTCTAATGGTTTTTTAATATCCATCACTTCATCTTCGCTTAAGCCATTACGTTTTTCGTCGTTCATCTGCTCTACTTGAGACTCACTTAAATCTATGGCAAACCAATTTAAAATTTATGAATGAAAATTAATTAAAACTTATAAAAAGAATTGTATTTTTTCATAGAAGAGGTCCTGATCGTAATTTCATCAGGGATTTCAGTTATGAACCTTGAAGGGTAAGAACGGACTATTTCATAAAATATTTTTCTGCTTTCAGCATGAGTAATGTAGAGGTCTTTTTTGGCTCTCGTAATACCAACATAAGCAATGCGGCGTTCTTCTTCTAAGCCTTTTTCGCCGTCTTCGTCTAGAGATCTTTGAGACGGAAATACCCCCTCTTCCCAGCCCGGTAAAAATACCACGTCAAACTCCAGCCCTTTAGCTGCGTGCAGGGTCATTATAGTAACAGAGCCACCGTAATTGGTTTCAAGCACTTCATTTTCCATAACTAAGCTTGAATGTTCGATAAAATCATGAACATCGTTAAATTCAGCAATAGCTCTAAGCATTTCGTTAATATTTTCGATTCTACCGAATGCTTCTTCGGTTTTTTCTTCTTGAAGCATTTCAAGATAACCGGAATCATCAAGTATTGCTTTAACTACGTTTATTGGAGCATCTATACTAAATCTTTCGTACCAATTATCGATTTTAGTAACCAAATCTTTTAGAGATTCATATGATTTTGCTTTAATCTCACCTATTTCTAGCATTTCTTTAATGGCTGCGAAATTAGAAATATTTCGCTCAAGTGCATAGACTCTAATTTTATTTAAGCTAGCTGCACCTATTGCCCTTTTCGGCACATTTATAATACGCTCAAGTGCTAGATTGTCATTTTGATTCAAAGATATACGGATATAAGCAAGCACGTCTCTTATTTCCATACGTTCATAGAACCGCAAACCGCCTATAATTTTATAAGGCATAGCACTATTTATAAACGCTTCCTCAAAACTTCTTGTTTGAAATCCGGCTCGTACTAATATTGCAATATTGCCGGCATTATACCGGTTTTCTCGCACTAACTTATCTATTTCACCGGCTATATATCTTGCTTCTTCTTTATCACTCCAACAAGAGATAATTTTTATCTTTTCACCGTTTTCCCTATCCGTCCATAACGTTTTACCGTGACGGTTTTTATTATTATTGATAACATTGGAAGCAGCAGCAAGTATTGGCAAAGTTGATCTATAATTCTGCTCTAATTTAATAATTGTTGCACCTGCAAAATCTTTTTCAAAACGTAATATATTCCCGACTTCTGCTCCTCGCCAACCATAAATAGATTGATCATCATCCCCTACACAGCAAATATTTTTATATAAACTTGCGAGCATTCTTGCCCATAAATACTGGACAACGTTAGTGTCTTGATATTCATCGATTAAAATATATCGATATTTTTCTTGGTAATATCTTAGTATTTCAGAGTTTTTAATAAAAAGCTCATTATTATAAAGTAGCAAATCTCCAAAATCTAAAACATTAGAAATAAGTAAATTTTTCTGATATTCTTCGTATACAAGTTTTGCAACCCTCTGCAGCGGTAAATTAGTATCTGATACTGATAGTTTAGTTGGTAATAATCCTTGATCTTTCCATCTAGAAATTATGATATGTATTAATTTAGGAGCATATTTTTTAGTATCAATATCTTTTAGCTTTACTATATCTTTCACTAGTTTTAATTGATCATCATGACTAATAATAGTAAATCTATTATTTAAACCAAGATTTAAATGCTCAATCTGGTCACGTAATATCCTAGCGGCCATTGAGTGGAAAGTGCCTATATTAAGACCATAGCAATTAATTAGACTATTAACTCTTTCAGCCATTTCTTTAGCAGCTTTATTAGTAAAAGTAACGGCTAGAATATTTTGAGGTGAGGCTAAATTTTGGTGAATAATATTAGCTATTCTTGAGGTAAGTACCTTTGTTTTACCTGTCCCTGCACCTGCAAGCAATAAAAGAGGTCCTTCAGTGTGAAGCACTGCTTTTTGCTGCTCTGGATTTAATGTATGTATGAAATCTTGATTTTGCATTTATTTTAAGGATGTTGTGCTATGGCTCTACTATGTCATTCCCGCTTTTGCGGGAATGACATTAAAGCATTAAAATATCACCTTATTCTTCTTAGATTTTTAATAATATACGAAATAGTAATTATCGGACTACAAATAATTATTTTAAATAACCTAAAATAAGAGCTTAAATTTCTATCTTCAATAAACCAATTATATAAATCATTTATAGGTTTAATCTCAGCAGGAATAATATATTGATCTGTAAATAATGCTTTTAAAACTCTTTTTGCCTGTTTTGCTTCTACTTTACGCTCTATTGTTAAGCTTTGATCATGTACTCGGTAGAAATATAAAGATTCCGGTATATGAGCAAATTTCGTAACAAGCCCAAACCTTAGCCAATATTCATAATCATCCACTAACTGCATATTTTCATTATATCCACCTACTTGCCTTGCTAAATCGGCTCTATATAAGAAACATGCACCGACGCAATCTCTAATCGGTAAAAACTCAGGAGGTTCTTGATAAAGTCTTATTCCTACTTTACCGTGGTCATCGATCAAAGTATAATCAGTATATACAAGCCCTATCTCAGGTGAATTATCAAGTATCTTAACCATTTTTTCTAAAGCATTTTCATGGAAAAGATTATCATCTGAAGTCCAAGTAAAATACTCCCCCTTGGCCTCTTTAAAAGCAATATTAAGACTTGCCGGTAATCTTTTATTGGTCTCATTTACTATTACCTTAATACGTGAATCCTGCTCTGCATATGTCCTAGCTACTATAACGCTATTATCTTTTGAGCAATCATCAATAATAATAAGCTCAAAGTCTTTAAAGCTTTGATTAAGGCAACTCTCAATAGCAAAAGGTAATAGCTTCTTTCTATTATAAACCGGTAAAACTATTGAGATTTTTGGAAGATTACTATGCATGTCCTCCTAACATATCAAGAGTATTTAAACTATTAATTATATTTTCTATTAGTTCTGATTCTTCAGCTTTACATCCATCTTCAAGGATTAATAATATATTGCTTAAAGCATTATTAAGCATTTTGGGTATTATAGTATTTTGCTCTTCAAATCTTTTAATTAGTTACATCAAAGGATCAACATATTCAATTTGTACTTCAATATTATCTACAAGCACTAGCATAATTTTTACTATTTAGATTATTATATGTCATTCCCGCGAAAGCGGGAATCCAGAAAAAATAATCTTAATACTGCTACAAAGAATTATATTCTTTATCTAGATTCCTGCTTTCGCAGGAATGACATAAAAGGAACCATGCGGGCATGCTTAATTCTGTAAATTTATATATTTCGTATTTAGATATTCAAATATCCCTTCAAATGAGCCTTCAACTCCAAAACCTGAAGCTTTACGTCCTGCAAAAGGTGCTTTTGCATTTGCAGGTAACGGGTCGTTAATCGATACCATACCAAAATCAAGCTTAGACGCTATCATTTGTGCCACGGATATATTATTTGAATATACATATCCTTGCAAGCCGTATTCGGTATTATTTGCACGTTCTATTACTTCATCCAAATCTTTAAATTTATAACAAGCAACTACCGGACCGAATATTTCTATTCTAAAGATATCCATATTATCCAAACAGTCAATAATAATAGTAGGCTCAATAAAATTATCAACAGTTTTACCGCCGCAAATTAATTTAGCTCCTTTACTTTGTGCATCAGCGAGTAACCTTTGTATTTTTTCTATGGCAGCAGAATTAATTAACGGACCTAAATCCGATTCCTTATCAAATCCGTCACCGGCTTTAAGCTTCGTAAATTTAGCCTTTAGAATTTCTATAAATTTTCCATATATAGATTCTTCTATAAATATTCTGTTAGGTGAAGTACAAGATTGTCCACTATTTCTAGTTTTAGCGATTACTAAATCACTTACTACTTTCTTTAAATTATTATCTGCCGTTATAATGAAAGGAGCATTGCCGCCAAGTTCCAAAGATAAACGTTTTAGAGTATTTGCGGCATTTTGATATAGAATTTTACCGACATTTGTAGAACCAGTAAATGATAATTTCCGAAGCCTAAAATCTTCACAAAAAGCCTTACCTATAATATCTGAACTACCTGTAATTACATTAAATACTCCGGCAGGCAAACCGGCATCGCTTGCAAATTTCGCAAGTACTAAAGCTGATAGAGGCGTAAGACTTGACGGTTTTAATATAACGCTGCAACCCGCAGCTATTGCAGGTACTACCTTGCGAGTAATCATTGCATTTGGAAAATTCCAAGGAGTTATAGCAGCAGACGGTCCTACAGGCTCATATTGCGTAACAATTTTATGAGTATTACTATTACCGGGTTTGATAGTCGAATGAATATTATGTATAGCATATGTATACCAATCAATAAAAGAGGCTCCATATAAAATTTCTTTTTTTGATTCAGCAAGTACTTTACCCTGCTCTAGGGTTAATATATGACTTAACTCCTCAATATTTTCAATTACTAAATTATACCATCTTCTAAGAATCGCTATTCTCGCTTCAAATGAACTTTGTGACCATAAAGAAAAACTAGTCACCGTATTATTAATCGCTGAATTAATCTCAGATAATCCTAAATTCGGAACTGTAGCAATTTCTTTTAAGGTCGCAGGATTAATAATGGATATTTGCTTCCCGCACTCTATAAATTCACCGTTTATATAATTCTTTCCCGTAATGTTTTTAAGTAAGTTCATATATTTTTACCTGCGTGGATACTAAAATCGTCATTGCGAGCAAACATTGGCGTTGTTGCATGGCTCGAGAAAAGTGTTATAAACTTATCTTAAAATTATACGGCAATACTAGCAAGAAAAATATTTATAATGAATTATTTATACCAAAATCTTCACCACCCATTTGACTTTCTAATACATCATAAGAAATATTTTCCAAATTAGCATGTTTTATAATATTAATGATATCTGCAGGAGCTATTGCGTTTAATATAAGATTCAATATTTCTTGAGGAAATTTATATCCAATATCAGATAATATAGCAGAGTTTTCAGTTATATTATAATAAAGTCATACACCTACCTTGTTTAAGTCTTCTAGAATATTTTCTCACAATAAATTTGATACTTTACCTACCTTTATAGCCTCAGCTATTTTAACCCATAACTCAGAGGGACTTATTTCTTCTTTGCCAAAAGCTATTAAATTCTTGAATGGCTCTAAATAATTACCTTTAACTCCTTTAATATTTCCCCATGCATACTCAATAACCTCAGATGAAATAGCAGAGTAATATTTTTTCTTAGGATTTATTAATTGTGACTCTAAAGAGATCACAGCTGAGAGCAATACTTTTTGTCTAAGTTATTAAATAACCACCTTTATTAAGATTTATACTTGCTCACAGCCAACCATTTGAGTCATCTCCATTAAAAATCCAATTCTGATGTAACATTGAGTCCAAAGTCAAATTTTTAAATATATTAGTAGTCGTAGGCTTATCGGTAGCTAACCTAATATCAGGAGCCTTTATCACTTGATCATATCTAACTCCGGTTATTTCTAACTCTGTAAATTTTTCACTTTGGCTATTTGGATAAAAATGATTTAAGTAAAATTTTATTGCAGAATATATTAAAAATTTTTGTGAAAATACGGCTTCTGCTAGCTCTATTTCTAAATTAGCATTTTTCAATTCTTCTAAATTTTGTATGTTAAAACTACCTCATCCAACTAAAAATTTCATAAGTAATGGATATGTATCAATATTTTGTTTTTGTGGTGGTATATTTGTTCCAAGTCATTATATATTTGTACCTAATTAAATTAATACATAATGACTATAATAAGTGTCTTACTAAATGCAACAATTTTGTATTAACTTATATGTTAATTTACAGCTAAAAAATCTAAATTATTTATTTAGAAATTTTTCAGCCTCAAGAGCCGCCATACAGCCTGTTCCTGCAGCAGTTACTGCTTGTCTATAAATTTTATCCTGAACGTCACCAGCAGCAAAAACACCTTCTACACTAGTTCTAGTAGTGCCTGACTTCGTGATGATATAATTATCATCATCCATTACAATTTGTCCGGTAAATAGCCCCGTATTCGGTGCATGCCCAATAGCTATAAATACACCGCTACAATTCAATAAACTAATCTCTTTGGTGTGAACATTTTGAATTTTAACTCCAGTAACGGATTTTGGTTTATTGCTACCTACAATCTCATCTACTACATGATCCCAAATTACTGATATTTTAGAATTTTTAAATAATCGATCCTGTAATATTTTCTCAGCTCTAAAACTATCTCTTCTATGCACTATAGTGACTTTGTTAGCATGATTGGTTAAGTATAAAGCTTCTTCTACTGCACTATTTCCTCCCCCTACTACAACTATTTCTTGATTCTTAAAAAAGAAACCATCGCAAGTAGCACATGCCGAAACACCAAAACCACGAAATTTCTGCTCTGAAGCTATACCAAGCCATTTTGCTTCCGCACCGGTACAAATGATTATGCTCTCCGCGTCATATTCATTTCCTGCTCCTGTAAATACTTTAAAAGGTCTTTTTGATAAATCCACCTTTTCTACGTAATCACTAACAATTTCCGTACCGACATTTTTAGCCTGCATAGACATCTGCTCCATAAGCCAAGGTCCTTGCACCGTTTCCGCAAATCCTGGATAGTTCTCAACATCGGTGGTAATTGTAAGCTGCCCGCCTGGCTGCATACCATTTATTAATATTGGTTTTAAAGCAGCTCTAGCTGTATAAATAGCGGCACTTAAGCCCGCAGGTCCTGAACCTATTATTAGTACTTTAGTAGTAATTTTCATAATTATTATTTATTAATTTAAATGATGCCTATGTCATTCATGCGAAAGCAGGAATCCAGAAAAACATATAAAAAACAGTTTTTTTATATGTTTATTGTATTAAATATGTAATTTTTGTACTAAGATTAAGGTTATTTGGATTCCCGCTTCCGCGGGAATGACATCCTGAACGTTCGTACAATACAAGGTCACACAATCTAAGACTTCTTTTCTAACCAAGATTTGACATAGTTAATTTCTTCAAGATTCATTAAAGAAGGAGCATGACCGGCATATTTTATTTCATAAAGATCAAAAATTTTTGTTTCTTTCATCTTTTTAATAGTAGATTTTGTTAAAATTTGAGATTTCATCCCATGAATTACTAATATTTTACATTTTATTTTATTCCATACAGACCATAGTTTAATATCTTCCTGGTCACTAGCATTTTTCATTCCTTTTGTTATAGCAGGATCATAATTCATTTTATATTTTCCGCCGAATGTAGAAATTACACTATATTTTGTTAAATAATCCCAATCTTCTTCATCTTTAATACCGCTTTGTGCATAAATAAGTTTTAAATGTTCTTTTGCACTAGCCAAATCATCTAAGAGTATCGTTTTTTTAGCATAACCTCCAATTTTAATTAAAGGAGCAGCATCAATAAACGCCCCTATATCATTTAATATTAAGGCTTTAAAAATATTTTTATATTTACTGGCAAGTACCATACCTATAATACCACCCATTGAAGTACCAAGCCAAATAGGATTTTTGATATTTAGCCTTTTAAAAAAAAATAACGTATCTTTAATATAAGTCGTATAGTTATAATGATTAGCTTTTTTAAAATTTTCGCTATCACTGCGACCGGGATAATTTATTGCAATTACTCTATAATTTTTACTCAACTCTTTAGCTATTTTATCAAAATCATGAGCATTTCTAGTTAAACCGTGAGCACATACTATTATATTTTTATTTTTAGGATCACCGAATTCCAAATAAGAAATTTTATGTTTCGGTATATATTGAAGAGGTAATAAATTAATATAGGGACCAATTTTTATTGAATTAATTTTCATATGAACCTATTAATACCAATTTAGAATAAATTGTAAAAAAATCATTGTCATCAATTGACATCATGTTATTAATTTAAGTCACTTAAAAATATACTGACTATGGTCGGCATATATATAACTACAAAAAGCAAAGATAAAAACACAGTAGCTGCAACTTTTTCAGGGTAAAATTTCTGTAAATTTGCTATAACTATAGTATTTGCTGCGAGTGGTGCCGTAGAAAGTAGTTTTAGGGCATTATAGTAATCATTGTTATACCATTGTGTTACAAAATGATCAAACAGGATAAATAACCCTACTCCCAAAGGATAGAATAGAAATTTAGCAGCAAAAGTAGCAAGAGTAAATTTGATATCGACTTCAAATTTTTGTAGAGACGAAAGAGCAAGACCCACCATCACCATACCGAGTATCGAAAAAGAGCCTTTCATATTATATATAAAATCATCTAAAAAATCCGGTAAAGTAAAACCGCAAAAACTAAATAAACACCCCAAGAAAAAAGCGTTTAAAATCGGTAATTTTACTACTTTTAATATACTATCGGTGGTATTAGCAAAGCTCCTCATACAAATATAAAAGCCGACAGAACATTCATAAATATTCACTCCTATAACAGCCATCATGTAAATACTTAATGTATAATCATCAAAAAGTGCTGCAGCTATAGGCAACATAAAATACCCGCCATTTGCCGTACCTGCAGACAAAGCTATAATATTACGTGTATGATCCTGCCAAAATTTACCAAAAAAATAATAAGAAAAGAGCGATAAGAGTGTTGCAATTACAAATGTTACAACCGTAACGCTTAATGCCGCAAGTGTTAAGGTTGTACTAGCAGGTATCGTAAAAAATACTATAGGCGATATAAAATAGAATAGTAACGAAGAGATACTATCTCTTTCAACATTTGAATATTTACCTGCTAAAAATCCTATTACTACACTTAATAATACCGAAACGGTTTTAAAAAAAACTATACTAAAGATTATCATGTAATGAGCTAAAGATATAATTACTTATAATATATGAGGTTTTATTTTTTTTCACTAAATTTTAAGATTTTTACTTCATCAGACCAAAATAAATTTCTAATTGAAACTTTAAAAACTTTATGTGATTTATATGAAATTTTCATATTTATTGGTATTGCTCGCGTGGAGTCATATATCATTCCCGCGGAGGCATTGTTGCATGGATACCTATGTCATTCCTGCTTTCGCAGGAATGACATAAGGAATAACACACGAAGCTACTTCGGAAATTATAGGCATATGTAAATTATATTTTTTTATCAAATCCAAAACTAATTTTAATGCTTCTCTTCCCTCTACTAGCTCTTTATATTCCTGTAAAAATTTCTTTTTATCGCTACTAATTCCAAGTTCATAACCAAATTTTGTATTACGTGAACCTAACGAATAACAAGTAAGCACTAAATCGCCTACTACACCCTCTAGTAAAATATCAGAATTTTTTTGCATACCACCTAACGCTTTCGACAAAATAGCAATTTCTTTTAAGGCAACTACTATAAGCGTTGCTCTTGCATTTTCGCCCTGCTTTCTTGCTAAATCAATCCCGCTTTTAATGGCAAAAATATTTTTTAAAGCTCCTGCTACCTGTAATGTTACAATATCGCTTGACACATTAGTAGTAAAAATTTTTGAACTTAGGTTATAAGCTATTTTATTTGCTATATCTATATCTAAACTTGCAATACTTGCCGAAGCAGGTAAATTTTTAGCAAGTTCTTTTGCTAGATTCGGACCTACAAAAAACGCTGTAGGACTATGCGGTAATAGAGTTTTTAACCTATCTGAAAATAATGCGGTAGGATTACGGGCAAAGCCTTTTGTTGCAATTAGAAGAGTATTGCCTTTAGAAAGGCTGTGAGTTTTTAATAATTTTATTGAGTCATCAAAAGCGTAAGACGGCACTGCAATAATAATTAGTTCAAAATCTTTAATTATATCTAAGTTTGTAGTAGCCTGTAAATGAGCAGGTAATTTAATATCCCCTAAATATTTTACATTAGTTTTGTTATATAAAATTTCCTTTGCTATTGCCTCATCACGTAAAAATAAAGTAACGTTATTACAGTTTTGTGCTGCTAAAGAAGCAAGGCTAGTACCGAAACTCCCTCCCCCATAAACCGCAATATTTTTAAATTTGTTCATGTGCTTATTTTTTCTTTGTCACTTGCAGGTTTGTAGGTATCGTTGCTTGGCTTGTTTATGTCATGCTCACGAAGGCGGGAATCCAGTAAAACCATATAAAAACAAGTTTTTATATGGTTTTTTTATCAAATATGTAACTTCTGTATCAATATTGAAGTTGCGTTTCTGGATTCCCGCTTCCGTGGGAATGACATTGAGCGAATTTCTCGAGCCATAAAACAATACCTACTCACAATAACAATTTCACTACTCCACAGCTTTCTCAAGATTTACTATTATAACGGGTGACTTATTAATTTCTTGTTTTAAGGTTTTACGGATTGTTCCTTTTATTGCCTCGATTACTTGTTCATCCGACAATGCTTTTTTAGCCTGTTTATGTTGAATGGTAACAAGTTCTTTAATGTCGTTTTTAATGAGGTTAACTAATGCCATATCCTCTTTCGGATCAAGGAGCCCGGGCATAGACAGCATTGGGTTTGCAGCAAGCAGTCCTTTTTTATTAATGACTACTGATGCTACCACGATACCCGACTCACGCATACGTCTTCTAGCTTTGAAAATCGGAGATTCAACGGGCAGCAAATAATTACCGTCAACAGCTAAATAACCGTTTTCAACCTTTGAAATTACTTTTGCATTATTAGGTTCAAGTAGTACTACACTACCATTTTCAACCTCTACTACCTGTTTTATGCCGTTTTTCTTAGCAAGCTTAACATGTTCATGAATATGTACAGGCTCGCCGTGAACAGGTATACAAATATTCGGTCTAATTAGAGAATACATTTTTTGTAGCTCGTCAATCGATGGATGTCCTGAAACATGTACAAAATGGTCTCGCTCGGTAATAACTTCTACACCGGCTTTAACAAATATATTAAATAGCCTGAATATTTTCTTTTCATTACCCGGAATAATTTTTGAAGAAAAAATCATTGTATCCTTAGGAACAAGCTTTATAGACGGATGAGAATTACTAGCCAGTTTTGCGGTAGCAGCCATAGGCTCACCTTGACAACCGGTAGCAATTACTAATAATTCTTCTCTTCTAAATCTGCTAACATCACGTTCACTAATTAGAGGAGTAATATCTTTCAAATAGCCGCTTTCCTGCGCAGCAAGCATCATACGGTGCAAACTTCTACCGGTTAAGACTACTTTTCTACCCGCAAGCCCTGCAGCATGAATTATTGTATCAAGCCGTGCTAAATTAGAGGCAAAGGTTGAAACTACTACCATTTGAGGACAACCGGCTATAATATCTACTAAACTTTTTCTAACATCCCCCTCAGAACCTGAGCTTCCTTTATTAAATACGTTAGTTGAATCACAAACAAGTGCAAGAACCCCTTCATCTCCGTAAGATTTTAAAAGCTCCTCATCGGCTTTTTTCCCAAGTATCGGATCGTTATCAAATTTCCAATCCCCCGTATGTAAAATATTACCTGCATCCGTACGGATCATAATTGCTTGCATTTCAGGAGCCGAGTGAGTCAGTGGTACCATCTCTAAGGAAAAAGGATCTAGATTTATTTTACTACCGGGTTTTACTTCATGAATTTTTATATTTTTAGCAAAATCATATTCATTTAAACGAATTTTTAGAAAATTTGCTGTAAAAGTAGTAATATAAATAGGACATTTAAGTCTATTCCATAAATATTGGACTCCACCTAAATGATCCTCGTGCGCATGAGTTAAAATCAGACCTACTATATCTTTTTTATATTTCTCGATAAAGCTGCTATCAGCAATTATCATATCAACACCGGGTAAATAATCATCGGCAAAACCACTACCACAATCAATCATTAACCATTTACCTTGATAATGGTAAAGATTAAGATTCATACCTATTTCATTAGATCCCCCTAGCGGTACAAATAGCAGATCATTTTTATGATTTTTGATGTTGAATGATGACATAATTTAACTTAATATTTATTTTATTACTTTATTCTTATAACTTATTATTAGTTAAGCGTCTATATATTAAAAAAGAAATTCATATTATGAATATAAATAAAATAGCATTGATTTATAACCACAATTCCAAACATGTAGCTATTATAGAGGAAATAAAAAAACTCTATAATTATTGTAAAATAGAGGAAGCGGAGGTCATTATCGTAATAGGCGGAGATGGAGAATTACTACATAATATTCACCGCTATATGCATCTTAATATACCTTTTTACGGAGTAAATTTAGGAAGTCTCGGCTTTTTAATGAATCCTTTAGATACCAAAAAATTATTACAAAATATACATGAAAGTACGGTTTCTATCCTAAATCCTCTTCTTATGCAAGTCGAAGATACGAGCGGTCAAATATATACGGCACTTGCTATTAACGAAGTATCGATATTTCGTAAAACTAATCAAGCTGCTAAATTTAGAATAGAAGTAAACGGGATAGAGAGAATGAGCGAATTAGTAGCAGACGGAGCTTTAGTTGCAACACCTGCCGGAAGTAGTGCTTATAATTTATCTGCCAGCGGTCCTATTTTACCGCTTGAGTCAAACATGTTATGCCTAACCCCTATCTGCTCATTTAGACCGCGTAGATGGCACGGTGCTTTACTGCTTGCATCTGCTACGATTAAATTTGAAATACTTAATACAAATAAACGACCGGTAAATGCTACTGCCGACTTTCAGGAGTTTAATAATATCACAAATGTTACCGTTAAATCTACTAAGGATAAGCCTATCAAACTGCTCTTTAATAAAAACCATACGCTGGAAGATAGAATTATTAAAGAGCAATTCGGTGGGTAATTATTAAAAAATATTAATAATTTTTTGACTAAGAATTAAACTAATGTATAATGCCTTGTTAAAAATAACTAGGCATCATATATGAAATCAAAAAAGTCTTCTATTAACTTTTCTGAAAATAACCATATTTTATGGTTACCACGTGAAGCTCCAATATTACCTTAAATCCAGCTATAGCATAGTACTCAGCAATAGTTAAGGATTTTGATATAAAAAATAATTATTTAAGAACTATTGAAGAAATACAAAATTCAAAATTAGCTTCAGAATTTGCTAATTTAGCAATTAAGCAGATAAAAGAGGTAAAAACCCCAAAAAAGCTATTGGAATGTGTATTAAAAAATACAGTTACGAAGAACTTAAAAATCATGAGTAGTGAATATAATGCTTTAATTAATAAAAATTCTAAAGTAGAAATATTTTTTGAATACAAACCTAGCTCCAATTCTTCTAACCCTATCACTAAGATTATCAATAAATTTATCGCTAAGAAAAATATTTTTCGTTTAGCCGTAGTAGAAAAGAATATTGCATTAATGGAAGAAGTAGCTAAAGATATACTTAAATCAGCACCTATAGTTTTAAATGTACCTAAAACTCAAGGAGAATGGTATCAACAATATCTAAATATTATTGCAGAAATTTTATTATTTGTAAAACCTGAATTGCAACCTGATATTATTAAACAATTAGCAAATATAGAAGATTTTGCTATTCTAGGCTCTTTTTCTGAAATATTGCTTGCTACCAAAAAATATGATGAAATAATAACATTACTTGTACCACGACTAGCGAATCTAGTAAACAATGAGCAAAAACAGGAAAGTAAATTCATCTATTTTTGCCTTTATAATCTATCAGTAGCCTATAATAATACAGGAAAATTATCATTAGACGAAGAGCAATTATTACGCATTTTAAAGATCGCCCAAACGATAGCGATTCAATCTATAGCTTATTTAATATAAATTTACTTAACGAAAGGGCAACAGCAACAAAAAATTTAATCACAAATGCTCCTACAGATATCAAAATTTTGACAGCAATGAGTTTTAATTTAGCTGAAATTGCTGAAGCTAAATTAAATCTAATTAACCAAGACAATTTATCTAAAGATAGTAAAGAACAGTTTCGATGTTTTCAATATATTGCCAAATACAATCAATATTCTGCTGCTGAGAAAATTGTGCATGAAGCAAACCTAAAGGATGAGTGAATCGAAATTAGCAACTCTATTAGTGGTGTTATATTACTATCTACAACAGCCTTATATACCAAACAATATGAATTAGCTAAACAATTTATACAAAAAATACCTAAAAATAAAATAACTCCATATCTCAGTAATATCTTCCAGGCAATAGAATTTTTATTAAATCCTGAAGAATATATTAACCAAATTCATATCGAAGCTCTTGTTAGCAACCTTAATTTTGCACAAGCACAAGCTATAGCAAAAATTAATAAGATTATCACTTGTTTAATCGCAATTAAGAAATACAACTTAGCGTTAAAGAAAGTTGAGGAAATTTTACAATATGATAATAAAAATCAGGAAGCCATTGAGATTAGATAAGAATCAATGTGATAAATTTATTTATAAATGCCTTAAAGAAAGATATAATATATAGACAACAGGGGGATAACGGAGTTAAATTTATCGGTAAAAAAGTAGTTGACATTAAAATTGATGGTGACCAGCGTTTATTCACAAATATATTACATTCAAACGAACAAGGTGAATTACTGATACATTTTGATCATCAAAGAAATCATAACGATGTAATAAAATTCGCCGGCGAACATCATCTAGAATTTCATCACGATTCACTATAACTTTAATAAAATTATTAATGTTTACTCAAAAGGTTGGCGTAGGTTAATAGCGGCAGATACGGTACCCTCGTCTAAATAATCCAGTTCCCCTCCGATCGGTATACCGCTAGCAAGGCGAGAAATTTTAGCAGGATGCTCTTTTAAATATTCTGTAATAAAATAAGCAGTAGTCTGACCTTCTAAAGTAGAATTAGTAGCAATAATAACTTCTTTAATATTTTCTGCAAAACATCTTGTAAGTAGTTCAGGTAACCGAAGTATGCTGGGGTTTTGTCTACTAGCTGCCGATAAATTATGACCGAGTACATGATATAAACCTTTAAAATTACCGCTACGCTCCATTGCCCATAATTCAGCTACAGTTTCGACAATAGCAATAATTGATTTATCTCTATATTCAGAAGAACAAATACGGCAAATATTTTCCGTATCCATATTACCGCAAATCTCGCATTTTACTATTTTCTTATCTATATCTACAAGATTATTAATCAGGCTTTTTAACCTTACATCTTTATCTTGCAATAGGTAAAGCGCTATACGCCTTGCCGATCTAATACCAAGACCGGGTAATTTTGAAAAAAGATAAATTAGCTGATCTATATCATTATCATTTGTTTCATTCATAAATATACTCGTTTAATTTGAAAAATGAGCTACGTCGTATTATAAGAACTGCGGTACTCACCTATTAAGTGTATATGCTCCACTCCTCGCCTTATATACTCCTTACTCTTTTCCAAATTAAACTTCGTCTATTACTTAGTATTACTTAGGAGTATATTTAAGACTTAATAACGACGGTTCCGGCTATTTTATCATGTAATGCTTGTTTTTTAGAAGAAAAAAGTATGAAAAAAATACCGATAGGAAAAGTCATATACCCTAAAAATCTTTTAATTAACTGCTTTAAGGTCGGACGATTTAATGTTACGGCATCTACGATTTTCATATGTAAAAACATTTTACTAAGCGTTGCACCTTTATAATACCAAAGCGTTATGAAATATGAGCCTATTACTAATATATTAGTAGCAAAAATTGAAATATTAAACCAAATATATTTATTAAAATTTCCTGCTTTAAGATATTCATAAAATTCCTGACTCATAACAGAGTTAAGCATTTCATTGGGATTATGAAGATTAATGTTAATGCTAAGGAAATAATCATTAAAGAACAACCATAATAAATTAAAAGAACAAAATTGTGATATTGGGATTGCTATAAAGGCAAATACTGATAAATCAAGTGCCGTAGAAAAAATTCGTGCTATAAAATCAGGATAAATAATTTGCTTTTTCATTGCCAGTTACTTTATTTTGGTGTTAGATAGTAAGGGTTATGGCAATCTCAGGATTTTGGCATGAGATTGCTTCGTCAAAACTTACAGTTTTTCCTCGCAATGACGATTAATACCCCTAATCAAAATTCAATATATTACATTCATGAATCAATTTGAAGCATATAGTTTATTATTTGTTGATAGTTTTGTCTCAAATCTTGTTATAGGTTTTCAGAATGAATTAATATTTCATTCTATGAAAATGTTCGGAGGCTATAATAGTTTAATAATGCTGTTAGTAGCTATTTGTGCTTCTCTTAGCGGTAATGCAATCAATTATATTTTTGGAAAAATAGTTTTAAATATCTTTTATGCTTCCAAAAATATACAAAATATTTTAAGACATAAAAATTTAACAAAACTATATTATAAATATGAGATATTTATAATGTTCTTAATGGCATTTTCTTTTTGGGGAAGCTTTATTTCTTTATTCTCCGGTTTTTTTAAAACAAAATTTCTAAAATTTTTAGGTATTGGTTGTTTGGCAAAAGCATGCTATTATGCCTTAGAATTGTATATATTTTTTAACGCATGAAAAAATTAACCAAAACTCATTCTCATAGACAACAAAAATTAGCAAGCATTATAAATGAAGCATTAATAGAAATTCTAAGGCGTGGCAAAATGCTGGATAGCAGACTTTTTGATTGTCCTCTCACTATTACGAAAGTTATAGTTACTGCTGATCTCAAAATAGCTAATTGTTATTTCTTGCCTTTTAATACTAAACTAACAATAGATGAAATTATGGATGCATTAAATAATTCTAAAAATGCTATCAGAACTTTTATTACTAATAAAATAAATATGAAATTCTCGCCTGATATAAGATTTCATTACGATCACGGATTTGATAATGCTATAAAAGTGGCACACTTATTAAAAGATCTCTGAATATAAGAATCTAATAATTTATTAAAAAAATTATTATTAATAAATTGTTTTAATATTTAGGTTATTGTAACATGCCATATTTTAATCAGTAATATTATAACTTAAATATGGCATAACAAAATAGATAACTTAAAAGAAATAAAAGGATTAACAGGTTTACGCGGGTATACTGCATTATGGGTATTCTTCTTAACACGCCACATATAATTTGGCCAGGTAACTCAATTGGAATGAATATAGCAAGACTTGGCAGTCTTGGGGTTGTAATATTTTTTGTGTTATCCGGCTTTATTTTATGTTATGTATATAATACTAGATTATATACGCATACCGTTAGTTATAAAAGTTTTTTATTTGCACGTATTGCCAGAGTTTATCCCTTACATTTATTTATGCTTTTATGCGTATTAATGCAGAGTCGATGTTTCCAGCAATTCTTTCACCCTCCGATAATTCTTATACTTTTCTTCTTAATGTGTTCCTTATTCAAGCATGGGGGTTCACGGATTTAGTATCTTGGAATCAACCTTCATGTACAATAAGTACGGCAATGTTTGCATATTAATTATTTCCTTTTTTAATATCATTGATGCAAAGATTATCAATAATTAAGTTATTGATAATCTTGTTATTTATATCTTATGGGATAATTTCTGTTCCTTATGCTTTTCAATGGCTGCAGACCCATATTAGTAACGAAAGAGTACAATTTGTTTACGGTAAAAGCTTAATAATGTTTTTAGGTGTATTTATTTTTGGTTGTATAACATTTTTTATTACAAAATATATAAAATCTTTGAAACTTAATTATATTATATATGATATTATTACATTTGTAGGAATTGCTGTTTTTGCTTATATTTTTATTATAATTAATGTAGAAACACTTTGGTGGCTTGCAGTTGGCTCATCCTTAATAATTATTGGAACATCTAATGATTCAGGATTAAGTAAACTTATTTACGGTAATCCAATAACATATTTTCTAGATCAAATTTCATATGTTTTATACCTTTCTGCTTTAACTACAGAATTTTTTGTAGCATATTACTGGATTTATCCAACTCCTTTATGGCTTAAATTTGCTACTTCGGTTACAATAGCTACTATTTTGCATTATATAATTGAATTACCAACTCGCCAGTTCATTCGTCAATTAAAAGTGAATAGATAGGTGCTAGGGGATAAACGCAATCATTGAAAACAATAATTATCCGTTATACTAAAAACGCTTAAAAATTAAGCTTTAGTACAACAGCCTCCTAGCATAAATGGACTAAAGGCTATAATAAATGTTTTGCAATGATAGAGTTTAAACATTATTTACAAAACGATAAATATCATAATAATTAAAATAATCAAGATATTTTAGTTATTTTTTAAATTTTAAGTATAACTCAAATAAAAATAAATCCTTATTGTTATTAAATAACTTTAAAAGATTATTTTTTTATATTAATATATAAGAATAATCTTTTAATAAAAATAAATAGAAAATGTCTCCTCAAATAATAGAGTTATTAATTTTTGCCGTTATTGCCTTTTACATTATCAACAAATTAATTACGACTCTCGGTTCTACTTCAGAAGAGGAACAGACAAATCAAAAATCTTATTTTGGCGAACCGGTTATTAAGGACGTAACTTACAGTATAGTTAAATCTAATAAAGAAGAAAAAAATATTCCAACAGCCCAAGATATTAAAGCTTTTAAAGATATAATAGTAGAACATAATATAACTGCGGTCGTAGATGGAATGGAACAAGTCCATAAACGCCTTGACTCCTTTGATCCGGTTAAATTCATAAATAATGCTAAAACTGCTTTTCAAATGATTATAGAAGCTGCTTATAAAAAAGATGCTAAAGAATTATCTGAGCTGATAGATAAAAGATACTTGGAAGAATTTGAAAAAATAACACCGTCCTATGGTGATTTTTTTGACTCATCGGCTTTAAGTGCAAAATATTCAGAAATTTACATGTTCGGTAATAACATATTTATTAAATTACTATTTCAAGGTAAAAATGTAGTTGACAAAATCGAAGATTTAAAAGAAGAATGGACATTTACACGTAATGCTAATACCAAAGAAGTTGATTGGTTTTTAAGCAATATTGAGAGAGTGTAGTAATTATATTTTATGACCTGAATGTCATTTCCGCGGAAGCGGGAATGACATCAAAAGACTATAAAACTAAATAACAAACTATTAGTAATGAGTAAAATTTTCTATATTATAGGCACTATATTAATAATAAGTGTCGGTATTTTTATGTTTCAAACGATAACGGATAACAATCAAATAATCCCCAGAAAAGTTTTATTCGGTAACCCTGATAAAGCAAGGGTTTCTCTAACCCACGACGGCAAATATATTCTATATGTTGCACCGAAAGACGGTGTATTAAACATTTGGCTAGCACCCTCAGATGATATTAGTAAAGCAGAAGCCATAACCCATGACAAAGGACGCGGTATTTGGTCTTATGCTAAAGCTTATAATAATAAAAATATTTTATATACCCAAGATTTTAACGGTGATGAAAATGACCGAATTTATAGCTATAATATAGAGACAAAAGAGACAAAATTACTTACTCCTGCAAAAGGAGTTAAAGCCAAAATAGCCGGAGCAAGTCATAAGAAGCCAAATGAGATATTAATATATTTAAATGAGCGTAATCCTGAATATTTTGATATTTACAAATTAAATCTAGATACTCTAGAAAAAGAACTGATTTATAAAAATGATAGATTTACTGATTATGTAACTGATGAAAATTTAAATTTAAGATTCGGTAGCTTACTAGATAAAGACGGCGCTGTTGAATATTATGAATTAAAAGACGGAGAACCAAAGTTATTTACTAAGATATCAATGGAAGATTCTTTTAACACTTCCATACTTGGTTTTGATGCTAGCGGTGAAACTGTATATATGCTAGAGGGACGTAATCGTAATACCTCCGCACTTAAAGCTATAACACTAGCTACAGGTAGTGAAGAAATATTAGCCGAAGATGCAAAAGCCGATATCGGCTTATTTACAGTTCATCCCACAAAGCAAACTCCGCAAGCAGTATCTATAGATTATGATAGAGTCTCATATAAAATATTAGATAAAGATATTGAAGATGATATTAAATATTTGCAATCTATTGATCGCGGTGATTTAATTATTAATAGTAGGACGCTAGACGATAAAACTTGGATCGTTGCTTATATGGCTGATAATGCACCGGTGAAATATTATAAATATGATAGGGCAAATAAAAAAGCTGAGTTTTTATTTACTAATCGCAAAGAACTTGAGCAATATAATCTTGCTAAGATGATACCGATAATTATCAAGTCACGTGACGGGCTTGATTTAGTTAGCTATATCACTTTTCCAAATGATGTAAAGCTCGATAAAAATAATATACCCGATAGAAAAGTACCTCTAATTTTAAATGTCCACGGCGGTCCGTGGGTACGTGATAGCTGGGGATACAATCCTGAGCATCAGTGGCTTGCAAATCGTGGTTACGCAGTTTTAAGTATAAATTACCGTGGTTCTACCGGTTTTGGGAAAGATTTCTTAAACGCCGGTAATTTAGAATATGCCGGTAAAATGCACACCGATTTAATTGATGGTGTTAACTGGGCTATTAAGAATAATATAGTTGATTCTGACAAAGTTTGTATTATGGGTGGAAGCTATGGAGGTTATGCAACGCTTGTAGGTCTTACCATGACGCCTGACGTATTTGCTTGCGGTGTTGACGTTGTCGGTATGTCTAATTTATTAACTCATGTGCAATCTAAAGCTCCTTATATGACACCATTGTTAAGTATATATAAAACACGTATAGGACCTTGGGATACTGAAGAAGAAAAAGAGTTTTTAAGACAAAGATCACCGCTTAATTTTGTTGATAATATCAAAAAGCCTTTATTTATAGCACAAGGTGTTCACGATGTGAGAGTCGTGCAGGCAGAATCAGAACAGATTGTAAACAGCATGCAAGCCAAGCATATACCGGTAGTTTATGCACTTTACAAAGATGAAGGTCATGGATTTGCAAAAGCCGTTAATAGAATCTCATATTACGCTCTTGCCGAGCAGTTTTTAGCTAAGGTTTTAAAAGGAAGAGCGGAACATATAGGAGATGACCTAAAGAATGCTAATCTCATTCTAAATGATAAAGAAAAAATTAGCGGTACAGAGGCAGAAAAGATTATAGATACGGCAGTTGGGCATTAAGAAGAAACTGTCATACCGTGACTCGGTGTCACCCCGTGGCTTGTCCATGGGCTCTAGTTAAAAATGCTAATAATTTTAGTATTTTTTATTGTTTTTTAGATTCTTGCTTTCGCAGGAAAATGACACAGAAGAGCGACAATGACATTAAGTAAGTTTGAGTACTATCATGCTATTTACAAAAACTGAAAATTCTTACGGCTTAATTGCAAAACTTTTTCACTGGATCATGAGCATTATAGTTATAGTAATGCTCGTTGTCGGTGTCTTAATGGATAATTTCTTAGAACTTCCTTTAAAAGGGCAATTATACGGGATACATGAAGCAACCGGTATAGTTGTTTTATCTTTAGTAATAATAAGGCTTTTATGGAAATTCTATAATGCTAATGTTTTGCTACCGGAAGATATGCCGAATTGGCAAAAAAAGCCGCTAATATTAATATTTGCTATAGCTTTTAATGTTATTAATGCCGATAAGTGGCTTTCTAATAACTATTTTATCAAACCATCATATTGATTTTATGGTTTGTTTACTATAAATTCTTTTGCTCCAGATTTACAATTTGCCAAAATCTTTAAAAAAATCTATAAAAAGGCTGCTTATTTACTGCCTTAATTTTTGATATACTAGCTGCATTATATCATCACTTTATTAGGAAAGATAACGTATTAAAGAGGATATTGAATGAGTAACCTCATTATAAACTTATTGACATATAATAAATTGTGTTTTATATACAAAGTAAGATCAGATAACTTACTATATTAGTATTATGAGTAAAAGTGCCAGAGTAGTAATCTCATCGAAAGGACAGGTAGTTATACCTAAATATATAAGAAATAAACTGGGTTTACATTCAGGCTCTGAGTTAATAATTAACTACAAAAAAAATGAAACATTAGAATTGCTTCCTATAAAAAAAGATATCTATAGCTTTTTTGGTAAAGGTAAACATAAAGCTAAAAACGGTCCAGTGGATGTAGATGAAGCTATTAGTATTGCGGTTATCGAAAATGATAGGAATTGACACTAATATCTTAACTCGTACTTTTCTTGAAGATGATGAAATACAAGGTAAAGCAGCTCAAAATTTCTTAAGAAATAACATCACTAATAAGATTTTTATTGCATCATATGTATTACTTGAATTTGTATGGGTGCTAAAAGTAAATAAATTTACTCGCCAGGAAATTTATGAAGCAGTAATTAATCTTATTGATAATTCCGGCTTTATCATTGGGCATCAAGACATAATAATATTAGCTACTGAGAAATATATTAAAGGTAAAGCAGACTTTGCCGATTATATGATTATTGCAGAAGGAGAAGTCAATAGTGCTAATAAGTTTATCACTTTTGATAAAGACATAGTACGAGAAGTTAAAAATGCATCTTATCCATAAAAATTAATAGCAATTTAAATAAATTATTTAAAATGAATATTCATGAATATCAAGCAAAAGAGATTTTAAGACAATACGGCGTACCTACTTCCACCGGGCTAGTTGTTACGAAAACCGAAAAAATTAATGAAACCATAGATAAATTAAATACGGAAGTATATGTGGTTAAAGCACAAATACATGCCGGTGGTAGAGGTAAAGCAGGCGGTGTTAAGGTTGTTAAGAGTACAGAAGAAGCCAAAAAAGTTGCTCATGACATGTTTGGTATTAATTTAGTAACGCATCAAACAGGACCTCAAGGACAAAAAGTAAACCGTCTTTATATCGAATCAGGTTGTGATATTTTAAAAGAATATTATTTTAGTATAGTATTTGATAGATCGGCTAGCTGTATTACTTTTATAGCTTCTACAGAAGGAGGAGTTGATATTGAAGAAGTAGCAGAAAAAACTCCGGAAAAAATTATTAAATTTTCCGTTGATCCTGCAACCGGTTTACAAGATTTTCATATGCGAGGCATAGCTTATGAGTTAGGCTTTAAGGATAACCAAGCTAAACAGATGAAAGAAATAGTAAGATCAGTCTATAATGCTTTTATTGAAACCGATGCAGCACAAATTGAAATCAACCCATTAATTGTAAATAGCGACGGGAACTTATTAGCTTTAGATGCAAAAATTACTTTTGACGATAACGGCTTATTTCGGCATCCGAATATTACGGCAATGCTTGATCATGATGAAGAAGATCCTCTAGAAACTAGAGCAGCAAATGCAGGACTTAGCTATATTAAAATGGATGGTAATATCGGTTGTATGGTTAACGGTGCCGGTCTTGCCATGGCCACTATGGATATTATTAAACTTTACGGTGCTGCGCCTGCTAATTTCTTGGATGTCGGTGGTGGAGCTGATCGTGAGCGTGTAAAAGAAGCTTTAAAAATAATTTTATCTGATAAAGAAGTACAAGGGATTCTAGTTAATATTTTCGGCGGTATCATGCGTTGTGATATTATAGCAGAAGGGATTATTGCCGCTGCAAAAGACATAGGTATAAAAGTACCGTTAGTAGTTCGTTTAGCCGGTACAAACGTTGAAAAAGGCGAAGAAATTTTATCAAATTCCGGTTTAGAAATAATACCAGCACATGATTTAGCAGATGCGGCAAATAAAATAGTTGAAGCGATACGGTAGATAACCATCATGAGCTATACAGGCATTGACCTTGTTGTATGCCTCGAAAAACCAGTTCAGTGTCATACCGTGGCTTGACCACAGTATCCATAAAAAAATTAAAAAAGGACTGGATCACGCGATCAAGTCCCGGGGATAACATCAAAGTAAAATAAAAACAATAAACATTATTTAACATGGCAATATTAATAAATAAAAAAACACAAGTTATCTGTCAGGGTTTTACTGGTTTACAAGGAACTTTTCACTCTGAACAAGCGATAGCGTACGGCACTAACATGGTTGGCGGTGTTACACCCGGTAAAGGCGGTCATACTCACCTTGATTTACCTGTATATAATACCGTACATGAAGCAAAAGCAAAAACCGGTGCAAATGCAAGCGTTATATATGTTCCGCCCGGCTTTGCCGCTGATTCGATATTAGAAGCAATCGATGCCGGAATTGAAGTAGTAGTATGTATAACGGAAGGAATTCCGGTGCTTGATATGGTGAAAGTAAAACGTGCTTTAGTCGGTTCTAAAACTAGATTAATCGGTCCTAACTGCCCTGGAGTTATCACACCGGGTGAATGTAAAATTGGTATTATGCCTGGGCATATTCATAAAAGAGGAACAATAGGTATTGTTTCAAGATCAGGTACTCTAACTTATGAAGCAGTAGCACAGACAACAGCAGTAGGACTTGGACAATCTACGTGTGTCGGTATAGGCGGCGATCCTGTTAACGGCACTAATTTTGTTGATTGTATTGAGATGTTTTTGAAAGATGATGAAACAAAAGCAATTATTATGATCGGTGAAATTGGCGGTAATGCAGAAGAAGATGCAGCTGAGTTTATCAAGCAGTCAAAAATCAAGAAACCTATAGTAAGCTTTATTGCAGGTATTACAGCACCTCCAGGTAAAAGAATGGGACATGCCGGAGCTATTATTGTCGGCAAAACAGGAAGTGCCGAAGATAAGCTTGAAGCTCTACAAAGTGCCGGCGTAACTATAACTAGATCCCCTGCCGATATCGGTAAAACTATGTTAGATTTACTAAATAAAGGCTAAAGTTATTCAAGAGCAATTGCTGTCATTCCTACTAGGCCTTGTTGCGTGGAGACTGAAGGTCGTCATTGCGAGGAAATTACGTAAGTAATTGACGAAGCAATTTCAGGATGCTTGACAAGATTGCCACGTCGCTTCGCTCCTCGCAATGATGATTTGGTATCCATGCAACAATGCTTTCACGGGGATATAACATAAAAAGCATTTACTGGTCTACGCAACAATTCTTAAGCACTCTTAATTATCCCTAATTTCTTTAACTATATTTAGTAATTGTGGGAACTCTATTAACCCCGGTATTAATTTTGAATCGATTATATACGCAGGTACTCCTTGAATTCTAAGACTTCTAGCTATTTTCATATTTTGAGTAATTAAATCTTTAATCTCATTACTATCGGCAATTTCTTCAATTTCCGTAGCATTTAAGCCATTCTCAGTTAATAATTCTTTTATAGATTCCTTAGAAACATCTCTTATTTTTATAATTAATTCATCATGAACAACTTTGAATTTACTTGGATTAACCTTATAAACGGCTAAAACTATTCTTGCAAGATATTCGGAAACATCTCCAAGGATAGGAAGCGGTCGTAATACAACTTTAACTTGTGGATCGTTTTGCAATAATTCATTTATAGAAACATCGCCTTTTTTACAATAAGAACAATTGTAATCATAAAAAGCAATTATTGTTACATCACCGTCTTTATTTCCTATAACAGGAAAGCTTGTGCTATCTTCAATATTTAACTTATTATCTTTTATATAGTTATTAACTTTAGTCTCATTTTCCTGTACTTTACGTTTTTGCAACCCTTCTATTGATTCTATTATTATTTCCGGAGTTTTAAGCAAATAATCTTTGATTATTTCTTGTACTCTTTCCTCTTCACATTTTCTTGCATCTTCGCTTTGTTTAACCTCAACGGAAACCGGATTTGTAGAATAAGTTTTCATTGTTTTGAAAACAAATAAAACTCCTATTATAACTATAAATATAACCAATATTTTACCTATAATATGCTGCATAAATACCTTTTTTAAAATTTAATATCTTCCTAAAGTCTAAGTAATTCTATATGTCATTCCCGCAAAAGCGGGAATGACATAAAACGAGCTATGTAACAAAGCCGGCTTGTCATCCGGTGTAGCAAAGTCCATTACTTCTGTCTTATTAATCTGCTCTGATCTCTTTTCCAGTCTTTTTCTTTAATTGACTCTCTTTTATCATGTAATTTCTTACCTTTAGCAATACCAAGTTCAACTTTCACTTTATTGTTTTTATTAAAATACATAGAAAGAGCTACTAGCGTATAGCCTTTTATTCTAATTCTACCGATAATTTTCTTTATCTCTTTAGTATGCAACAATAATTTACGCGGTCTACGAGTAGCATGATTAAATCTATTCGCTTTTTCATATTCTGCAATATGGCAGTTATACAAAAATACCTCATGTCCGGTATCTGCCGCATGACTTTCTTCTATAGAAGCTTTGCCTTGACGCAGAGACCGTACTTCACTACCCTTTAATACAATACCCGCTTCTAATCTTTCTTCAATAAAATAATTAAAAAGGGCTTTCTTATTTTGTGCAATAACTTTCTTATATTCGGTCATATTTTTATAGATAGTGATGTTATGATGTTTTCAATTTGTTTTTTGGCACTATCGCTTGCTTCAGTTAATGGGGGTCTAATTTCATTTTCACATAAACCTAAATAATGTGCAGCATATTTTATCGGAATCGGATTAGATTCTACAAATAATGCTTTATATAAAGGTAGTAATTTCTGATGGATTTCTAATGCTCCTTTAGTATCGTTCTTATTCCATTTTTCTAATAGCTCTTTACATATATTAGGAACAATATTAGAGGCTACAGAAGTCCACCCCACCCCACCTTGAGCGTTAAAAGCTAAGACTACTTCATCATTACCGGTTAAAATATTGAAATCCTTTTTAACTGTTGTTCTGATCCGCAATGGACGTTCTAAATCTACACCACAATCTTTTAATGCTAAAATACGCGGTAGCTTGCTAAGTCTCAATATTGTCTCATCAGAAAAATCTACTCCGCTTCTAGTTGGAGCTGAATATAACATAATAGGTAGATTACACGCTTCATGCAATGCTTCAAAATGCTTATAAATCCCGTGTTGGGTAGGTTTGACATAAGATGGTGGACTAGCCATAAAACCATCTACGCCGATTTTTGTAGATTCCGCTGCAAGTGCTCTTGCATAAGTAGTATTATTTGATGAACACCCGCTTATTATAGGAATACACTTATTAACGATTTCTACGCTAGTTTGCAATAATAATTTATATTCTTCAAAGCTTAAACTACTACTTTCTCCCGTTGAGCCTGCAATTAATACTGCATCGACTTCATGCTTTATTTGATGTTTTACAATTCTCTCTAAAGCATATAAGTCTAACTTATTATCTTTAAAAGGTGTTATAAGTGCGGTAATTAAACCTTTAAATATGTTATGCATGATTTTTTTGATTTTAATTGTTTAGCTTATTAAATCGTCATTGCGAGAAGCATTAAGTAGTAATTCGACGAAGCAATCTCAGGAGATTGTTATTATTTCATGAGATTGCCACGCAGTCTACGACTGCTCGCAATGACGTTTCTTCTACTCCCTAACAACACGCCTATACTCTTCTTTCAAACGATCTGCAATTTTATGATCATCAAAAATAATCTTTTTATTGCCAAGATCTATAGAATCAATATTTTGTACCTCAATTGCCGTGCCTGTAACAAAACATCCGGTAAAATCCTCTATTTGCTCTAATTTTAAACGCTCTTCTTTTACTTCTAGACCTAAATCTTTTGCAATTTCAATAATAGTCTGTCTTGTTATACCGTTTAAAAACCTATCGGCAATTGGAGTATATAATATTTTATCTTTAACAAAGAAAATATTTGTTGTAGTGCATTCAGCAATATACCCTGCATAATCAAGTAATAATGCATCATCATAGCCAAGAGCCTTAGCTTCTTTTTTACTTGTTATTGCCATATTATATTGAGCGGCGGATTTAGATTGTACCGGGGTGCTATCAGGCATTGCTTTACGCCAGCGGCTTACATGCAAATTTATACCTTTCTCACAAGACCTCAGCATAGATGGAATACCGGCAATCAAAAGATTAGTAGATAAATACTGATTAGTGATATTTAGCGACTCGTCTCCGCACCAAATAAGCGGTCTTATATATGCATCCTTAATATTATTTTGTTTTATTACAAGTTCATGAGCTTTTATTATCTCGTCTACATTATAAGGTACTTTCAAACCTAATGCTTCTGCTGATTTTATTAATCTTGCCGTATGTTCTTTTAGTTTAAAAACTTTGCCGTTATAAGCTCTCTCACCCTCAAATACCGATCCTGAATAATGCAGGCTATGAGTCAAAACATGAATCCTTGCAAATTGATAAGGAACTAAATCACCGTTAATCCAAACATGCCAAAAAATTTGCTCTAGTTTTATCATTGTCATTAACCTATATTTATATTAAAGTATTGTCAATCGTCATGAGCTATACGGCCGTAGTTCTTATGCCATTCCTGCGAAAGCGGGAATCCAGTAGTATTTAACGTCATCCCGCGACTTGATCGCGGGATCTCAGAACACAGCCTGCGACATAAGATCCCGTGGTCAAGCCACGGGATGACAATAGTGAAATACAATTTTTTTAAATTAAACGAGTATGCATACATACAAAGCACATATTTTAATCGTTGATGATGATAGCAGAATATTAGCACTTTTAAAGCAATTTTTAAATAAAAACGCGTTTTTAGTATCAACGGCAAGCTCAGTCATAGCAGCTAAAAATCTATTAAAAACTTCTAATTATGATTTAATTATTTTAGATGTTATGTTACCTGAAATAACAGGGCTTGATTTTGCTACTACTATAAGGGATGCCGGTAATAATATTCCTATAGTTATGCTTACTGCTTTATCGGAAGCCGATGACCGTGTTAAAGGACTTGAAGCCGGTGCCTCTGATTATATAACTAAACCTTTTGAACCGAGAGAATTATTACTTCGGATAAATAACTTAATCAATAATTATAATAACTTTAAAAAAGAAACGAATATAATTAAATTCGGCAATAATTTTTATAATTCCGATACAAAAGAATTTACCAAGAATAATCAAATTGTATCTCTTAGCTCTACTGAACAAAAATTACTTGAGATATTAATAAAAAATTCCGGTAAATCTACCAGTCGTTTTGAACTGTCAAAAATAATGGGAGGGCTTAGTATGCGTTCTATCGATGTACAAATTACAAGAATAAGAAGCAAAATAGAAGACAACCCAAAAGAGCCGAAATATTTAAAAACTGTGCGTAATGAGGGCTATGCACTTTATATCTAAATTATTACAGCATATTTCAAAGAGCTTCAGACAAGATGAATTTAAAAGCGAGCCTACACAGCGTATAAAAATACGTGAGCACAGACGAATCTTGAAAAATTCGCTTGTATCAAGCTCTTTGAAATATGCTTTACCGAGAACATTATTTGTACGGTTTATGTTTATTATAATCATTCCGATTTTAATAGGACAAATCGTTGCTATATTTTTGTTTTACGATCGTCATTGGTATAATGTTTCATATTATACTAGTACTATTATTATCAATGAAATAGAATCATTGATTAAAGAACATAGAAATAATTCAAGAGAGATAACCCATTTATCGGAAAATTATCTTAATTTATCTTATCAGTTTCAGCTTAATAAAAAGTTATCTATAAAACAGCCTAAATTAGGTGAACCTTTAACTATATTCAAAAATATTTTAGCTACAAAAATCCATGAAAAAAATATAGTTAAACTAAATAAGGAAAATAAAATTGAAGTGTTTTTAGAATTAAAAGATGGAGTATTATATATTACTTTTCCTGCAAAGTTACTACTTAATCCTACAGTATATATATTTGTTTTATGGATTATATCTTTAACTGTTATATTACTTTCTGTTTCTATTATTTTCTCCAAAAATCAAATTAAATCAATACTCACTCTTGCGGATAGCATGGATAAATTTGGGCGCGGTGTTTTAAAAGGCAAAAATTTCAAACCTTCAGGAGCCTTAGAAATAAGAAAAGCAGGGCTTGCTTTTTTAAAAATGAAAGCTCGTATTGAAAAACAAATTACTAAAAAAACCACTATGCTTGCTATGATTTCTCATGACCTGAGAACTCCTTTAACAAGAATGAAGCTACAACTTGAATTGATGGAAGAAAGCGAAGAAATCGAAGGGTTAAAACAAGATATATTAACTATGCAGCAAATGATAAATTCTTATTTAGATTTTGCTAAAGGTGAAAATACAGAAGAATTTGAAGACATTTTATTATTACCTTGGATGGAACGTTTTTTTAACAAATGGCCACATGTAAATATTGAATTTATAAAATCTACTAATTTAGATAAACTAGAAGTATGCATTAAGCCGCATTCTTTTGAAAGAGCCTTGTCTAATTTAATCGGTAACGCTATAAAATATGGAACTAAAATTAAGATATCCTCAAAAGATAATTCATCTACCGTAGCTATAATTATTGAGGATAACGGTCCCGGTATAGATGATACGGAAACACACCTTGTATTTAAACCATTTTATAGATCGGATAAAGCAAGACAGCTTGATAATGCAAGTAACGTAGGGCTTGGGCTTGCTATTACTAAAGAAATAATAAACGATCATAAAGGCTCTATTTATTTAGAAGATAGCAAGGATTTAGGCGGGCTATCGGTAAGAATCGAAATACCTAAAATATGACTACCGATGTCATTCCCGTGTAGATACCAAATCGTCATTACAATGATAGGCAAAGCCGAGGGCGTGACAATCTCAGAAATTTTATATTGTTTCATGAGATTGCCACGCTCCTTGCAGTCGCTCGCAATGACGGAAAAATCGAGCCATGCAGCAACATCTAAAATATAAAATAATGACTAACATAAAACATTTAGCAATAATAATGGACGGTAATGCTCGTTGGGCAGATCAGCATAACTTAACAAAATCTGAAGGGCATAAAGCAGGAGCCGATAAAATTCGTGAATTACTGCCTGAGTTTCTTAACCTTAACATACCTTATATAACTTTATATACTTTCTCTTCCGAAAATTGGCAACGCTCAAGCACGGAAGTAGATTTCTTAATAAGATTATTAAGTATTTATTTAAAAACCGAATTAAATAATTTATATAAAAACGGCGTTAAAATAAAAGTAATAGGTAGGCTGACTTTATTAAGTAGCTCATTGCAAAAACAAATAAATAATGCTATAGAATTAACAAAAAATAATAATAAAATAACGCTTTGTATAGCTTTTAGTTATGGAAGTCGTCAAGAAATAGTTGATGCCTGCACAAAAATTATTACAAGCGGTAAAAAAGCAGTAAGTGACAGCGATATACAACACGCTTTATATGATCCTGAAATGCCGGATGTAGATTTATTAATAAGACCGGGCGGGGTTTATCGCATCAGTAATTTCTTGCTTTGGCAAGCAGCTTATGCTGAATTATATTTCTCACCCAAATATTGGCCTGATTTTAATAAATATGATATACAAGAAGCTATAAATGATTACTCAAAAAGGAAAAGAACATTTGGTAAAAGATAAACAAAAATCAAACATATATTTAAGAATCCTGTCCGGTATAGTTTTAGTTCCGTTATTTGTCATAGCTATATTATGGTGTAAGCCTTTATTCTATATTCTAATGATATTAGTAGGTACCGGAATGTTAAGTGAATGGTATAATATGACCTACTCTTCTATTCCTGATCTATTAATCGGGCTAATTATTATTCCGATTCCTATAAGCCTATTAATATTTTTAAGTATGGAAGATACCAATAGATGGCTTATTATGCTTTATTTTTGCATAATGTGGTCGGTAGATACTTTCGCTATGATTGGAGGCAAAACTTTTAAAGGAGCAAAACTTGCTCCGAAACTTAGTCCTAAAAAAACCTGGAGCGGTTTAGTGACGGGAGTATTATCAACAGGTTTAGTTGCGGTATTAGTTAGTTTTATACCAAACTTTCATATTGAAAATTACTATTTTTCAAATAAAATTTATTTGTTTATAATTAGTTGTATATTAGCATTAATAGCTCAATTAAGTGATTTATTTATTTCATATTTTAAGCGAAAATTTAATATTAAAGATAGCGGTCATATAATACCCGGTCATGGAGGAGTGCTAGACAGATTTGATAGTATTATTTTAACCGCTCTGATATTATTTCTTATGAAGATATATTTATGATAATACATTTAAATAATCATTCTAAAAAAATAATTTTAAATATCTTTTTAGCTTTACTGCTTGGATATTTTGTTTTTCATTGCATATATGGTAACAAAGGGATTATTGCATATTTAAAAGTAAATAGGCAGCTTGAAAAAGCTTATGATGAACTAAAAGGCTTACGAGCAGAAAGAGTAGAACTTGAACATAACGTCAAATTACTTCGAACGGAATCTCTAAATAAAGATATGTTAGAAGAACAAGCAAAGAAAGTTTTAGGAGTAGCTGCTCCAAATGAGCAGGTGTTTAATCACCAATAACAAAACTTTGTTGTCATCCCGCGACTTGATCGCGGGATCCAGTCTTTTTTAATTTTTTTTTGATACCGTGGTCAAGCTACGGTATGACACAGAACGCGTTTTTCGATCCGCACAACAACATTATTGATTCAAAGGAATTAAAAATCATTTATGACTATAAAAATTTATCAAAACGACCTACCTAATAATTTTGAACTTGAAGGAGATCTAGCTATAGATACCGAGACAATGGGACTAAATCTACATAGAGATAAACTATGTTTGCTACAATTTAGTAACGGCAATGGTGAAGCTCATCTTGTTCATTTTACAAATCAAGATTATACAGCTCCTAATGTAAAAGCATTATTACTAGATAAAACTAGATGTAAGATATTTCATTTTGCTAGATTTGATCTAGCATCCATAAAAAAATATTTAAGTATAGATTTAGAAAATATCTTTTGTACTAAAATATCTTCAAAACTAGTTAGAACTTATACCGATAGTCATGGGCTTAAGGATTTGTGCCGAGAATTGCTTAATATAAATATTTCAAAACAACAACAATCTTCCTATTGGGGTGCGGATAATTTATCTTCAGAACAAAAAGAATATGCAGCAAAAGATGTGCTTTATTTGCATCAGTTAAAAGATATTTTACAAAAAATGCTACTTAAAGAAAATAGGTATGAACTTGCCCAAGATATTTTCCGTTTTTTACCGATAAGAGCTAATTTAGACCTTATCGGTTGGAATGAAATCGATATTTTCATGCATTAATTTATTAATACCATTTATTGACTTCAGGTATAAAATCAGGCCCACTATTTAATAGTCTATCTGTAATAAATTTTAATTAATAATTGAAGATTATTGCAGAAATAGCAGTTCCTATTTCAAAAAAATCTTATAATTTACAGCAAAAAAATTAAATTACCGGTTAAAATTTATTACAGACAGTCTATTAGTAGCTAATTGATTTTTTTAAATTACTGAGCCTACAATAGACTTATTGCATAATGTAGCTAATAAGGAAGAATTTGAAGGAAACACCGAAACACTTGCCACCGCAGCGTACATAAAAATACGTAAGGATGTGAGTACTGGATTGATATACAAATTTACCCTTAGACGCAAGTTATACAAAAAGTTTAATTAATTAGTAACTAAAAGGGGATCTTTATGACTAATAGAAAAAAAATAGACGTGCTAGATTCAGAGTCAAATTTAAATCTAAGTCTAGATAGTATAGCAAACCTCTGTTATCCTAGGATAATAACTTGTGAAACAGAAAAAGACACTTTAAGTATTGATGGCGGTGTTTTTGCCGCATTTTGGTAGGCAGCCAAATAATAGATAAAAGTATTAATGCTAATAAACAATATTTACTATTACCTTAGAAGCGGCATTATGAAACTTCATCTTATCAGAATTATAAGGGTGCTGCAAACAGTAATTTTATAAATGAGACGAAGCAGCATTATGACGCTTCATTCGATAAACATAAGGAGGTAGTTTTAGGTCATACTACTACTTTTTTTGGGTTAGTATGGTGGTAATACAATAAAAGTATGCTAGGTATCATACTGCGGCTTGACTACAGTATTTAAAAACAACTTGAAGTACTAATAATTTTAGTATTTTAAACTAGATCCCGCGATCAAGTCGCGGGATGACAGATTCAAAAAATAATATACTTCTGATCAATAAAAAGTAGATAGACGCAGTTTAACTTGGAAAGAGCAAGGAGTCTGTAAGCCGAGGAGCGGAGCATATACTTAATACGTGAGCATCCGAAGACTTACCAAAACGACGTAGCCAATTTTCCAAATTAAACGAGTATATTCACAATTTTACGAGGAACGAGGATAATCTTCTTCGGCTCTTTCCCTTCTAAGAACTTTTGTACCTTTGGCAGACTGACGGTAACTTGCTTTATTTCATCTTCACTTACGGAAGTTTTAAACTCATAGGTATCACGGAGTTTGCCGTTAACCTGCACTGCCATAATATATGTATCTAACTCTAGCATTGATTCATCAAATGCAGGAAAAGACAAATTATATAATCGCTCTTTATTGCCAAGCTTTTGCCAAATTTCTTCCGTAATATGCGGGATAAAAGGATTTAGTAGCTGTACTAAAACATTAAAGCCATGCCTTACGGTTTTAACATCAATTTTATCTTTGGATATTTCAGCAGATATAGCATTAGAAAGCTCGCGCATACGTGCTATTGCTCTGTTTAGGGCAAAATGCTTTATATCTTCGGCGACGTGCTTTATTGTAAAATGTACTAACCTATTAAGCTCTTTATTAACCTCGCTATTCACATCATCTTTTAAAGCATCTATCGCCTTCAACATATACTCAAGCTTATTAATAAAACGTGAGCAGCCTTCAATACCGCTTGCCGACCATTCTAGATCTTTCTCAGGCGGACTATCGGACAGTACAAAAAGCCTAATAGCATCTGCCCCATATTGCTCTTGCATTGTCTCAAGATCGATGAGATTCTTTTTAGACTTACTCATCTTTTCAATACGTCCCTGCACTACTCTATTATTGCTTTCTTTATGAAAAAATTCATTACCCTTTTTAACTACTTCTTCAGGATATAACCAATTATTATGTTCATCTTTGTAAGTGGCATGCAGCACCATACCTTGAGTAAATAGCCCTTTAAAAGGCTCTCGAACGCTTACGTAATTCTGTTCGTTCATTACTTTTGTGAAAAACCTTGCATATAATAAATGCATTACCGCATGTTCAATGCCGCCTATATATTTATCGACCGGTAGCCAGTAATCACAAGCTTTTTTATCAGTCATCTCTGTAGCATTGCTATTGCAATATCTCGTAAAATACCAAGATGATTCAAAAAATGTATCAAAAGTATCGGTTTCACGCACAGCCGGCTTATCGCATTTCGGACAATTAACATGTTTCCAACTAGGATGATGATCAAGCGGATTACCGTGACCGTCAAAATTTACATCATCAGGTAAAGTAACGGGTAAGTCTTTGTAAGGTACGGGCACTATGCCACAAATTGCGCAGTGAATCATAGGAATAGGACATCCCCAAAAGCGCTGCCTTGAAATCCCCCAATCTTTTAGACGATAATTTACGCTGCGTTTACCTATGCCTAGTTTCTCAAATTCTCCGATGACTTCTTGTTTTGCTTCGTTACTAGTTAAGCCGTTTAGAAAATCCGAATTAATTAAAATTCCATCTTCCGTATAAGCGGTCTTTTGTACATCCATATCTGCTTTAATTACTTGTTTAATAGATAAATTCATTTTAACAGCTAATTCATGGTCACATTCGTCATGAGCAGGGCAACCAAATATTGCACCAGTGCCATAATCCATTAGCACAAAATTAGTAATAATAACCGGTAAAACTATATTTGAATCGAAAGGATGAGTAACAAAAAGACCGGTAAATACACCTTCCTTTTCAGCCTTTTCTAGTTCGCTACTTCTTGTAATATGCGAGCATTGAGTTATAAAAGCGAGTATTTCAGGTGTTTTAGAAACTAACCGCTCTATTATCGGATGATTAAAGGCAATGCCTATAAAGCTAGCACCAAAAATGGTTTCAGGTTTGGTTGAGAATACTTCTATAGTAGTCTCTTCATTATCCTTAATTTTGAAATGCAAATTAGCACCTATCGATTTACCTATCCATTTCTCTTGCATAGACCGAACAGCTTCAGGCCACTCTTTTAAATTCTGAATTTCGTTTAATAATTCTTCAGCATAATCGGTAATTTTTAAGAACCATTGCTTTAAATAACGTTTTGCAACTATTGCACCTGAACGCCAACCACGCCCGTCTACAACTTGTTCATTCGCAAGCACGGTATTATCAACCGGATCCCAATTAACAAATGATTCTTTTTGATAAACAAGATTTCGTTCATAAAGCTCTAAAAAGAATTTCTGCTCATGTTTATAATACTCAGGATCGCAACCATTTATCTCTCTAGACCAATCATAAGAAAAGCCCATAGATTTTAGCTGCTTTTTCATATTCTTGATATTAGAATATGTCCATTTTTTTGGGTGAGAATTATTTTTTATTGCGGCATTTTCGGCAGGTAGCCCGAAAGCATCCCAGCCCATCGGATGAAGCACATTAAAACCTTGCATAGTCATAAACCTTGCAATAACATCACCTATAGAATAGTTGCGTACGTGACCTACATGGATTTTACCGGAAGGATAAGGTAGCATTTCAAGTACGTAATATTTTGGCTTGCTACTCGCGTTTGATACCTCAAAAGCTTTTTCTTCTTGCCAAATGTACTGCCATTTTTGTTCTATTTGGTTCATATTTTTTTAATTTATATACTGTATTGTCATTGCGAGCAGTCGTAGACTGCACGGCAATCTCATCAAATACTCCGTAATTTCCTCGCAATGACGGCAATACTGTTATTACCTCACACTATTAATATATATCTCTCTAGCTTTTCTTAAAATTTTATCTTCAATCGTGATAGCAAGATTTGAGGTGTTTTCATTAAGTACCCATTGTTTATTTTTAAGCATTTCTTCAAATACTTTCACTTCGATTGAATCAGGGCTGATTACATCGTCTTTAATAAATATATTTATTTTAAATCGAAAATTAGGATTAGAACGTGGGCTATACCATTCCGTAATAATCACGCCGCCGTTTGAGTCGGCTGATGCAAGAGGAGCAACACTGATAGTCTCTAATGCTGCTTGCCAGAGATATTTATTAACTGAACCTCCTACAGCTTTAGTAGATTCATTCTTAACCCTACCCGGTCTAAACACTAATCCTTCTTCACCTGCTATAGAACCTACTTCGTCCCATTTCTGCTCTCGTTCTGTTTTTGGATAATCACCCGCTAAGATACTAGTACTTATTGCACTAAGTATAATTACAAAAAATAATCCGATAATTTTCTTCATAACCAATATTTAATTAGTGTGCTTGAGGGAAATAATAGAGAAGCTTTAGCTATTAGTCAAAAATTATTTCTTCCCACTGTTCTTTGGCATTGTTATATGACTCAAAAAAAACCACTCGATGTCATACCCGCCTATGCGGGAATAACATAGGGCAGATTTAATTATTTCTCAGAAATAAATTCAAAACGTGGAATATTTTTGCCGTGTAATAAAACCTTTTCGTTAAACATTTCAAGCGGCCTTACCCAGAAGCTGGAAATTATCATATAACTCTTGCAAAGTTTCAGTATGTTGCAGTATCTATAACTTGATATAATTTTTCTTTGTAATGCTTATATATTCCGGTTCTCATAACACTTACACCTTAACAGGCATGACGACAAAAATATCTTTAGGATTCTCAGGAAATTTAATAAGTACCGGTGCTGAAACATCTGAAAAATATAGTTCTACTAAATCCGATTTCACTGCTTTTAAGACATCTTCCAAATATTGCGGGTTAAAGCCTATAGCTAAAGACTCATCACTATTATATTCATAAAAACTTTCCTTATCTTGTGAAGAATTAATAACCTCTTTTGCGTTACCTCTTGCTTCACCGACGGCACTAATCTCTAAGGTTTCACGAGATAACGATAATTTTACTGCTCTAAATTTTTCAACGGTTATTATCGCTATCCTTTCTATACTATCTGCAAACATTTTTCGATTAATTACTAATTTTGAGCTGCTGCTTTCCGGAATAAAAGTACTATAATCAGGGAAAGTACCGTCTATAAGCTTTGATAGCATAATAGTATTTTCGTTACATATAAATTTAATCTTATTGCTATTTAATAAAATTTCTATATCTTCATTTATATTTTTAGGATCTTTAACGATTTTTAAAATTTCCTCTGCACTTTTTTGCGGTAATATAACTCCAAAATTCTTTATTTGTTTTTCTAATGTTACCCATGAAATCGAAAGTCTATGCCCATCGGTACTTGCCGAACAAAACTCTTTGTCTTTTATGTGTAAATAAACACCGTTTAAATTATAACGAGTTTCATCTAAAGAAATCGAAAATTTTGTCGATTCGATTATTTTAGCAAAATCCGTGCAGGAAATTTTAAAACTTGCTTCAGGATTAATACTATCCATTGCAGGAAAAGAACTAACCGGCAAAGTAAATAAATTAAATTTACAATTTTTTCCTTTGATCTCAAGTCCCGTTGTACCGAGATCTGTTAATGTAAGCTCGGAATCCGGAAGTTTTCGGACTATATCATTTAGAGTTTTCGTAGAAACGGTACATTCACCTTCACTTACTACCTGTACTGCTATTTTTTGACTTAAGTACAAATCCATATTAGTAGAACTAAGCTCTAGATTGCTGTCTTTTGCCGATAATTTAATGTTTGCATATTCAGATATTACATTACGTTTTTCAACAACGGAACTTGCAAACCCTAGGGACTGAACTAATGTTTTTGTTTCAACTATTAATTTTAACATATTGTTATTCTCTTAATGTTCCTTGAAATTTTTGTGAGATGGCAACAACTAAATCTTTACTGAACGAATTTAAATCAGTATCAGATAGCGTCCGATCATCTGCTTGTAGCTCTATTTTAACCGCTATAGATTTTTTACCTTCAGGTAATTTATCACCGGTATAAATATCAAATAATATAACTGATTTGATAAGCTTTTTATTAAAATTATTTATATATGATATTATTTCACCGACTCTATGATCTTGACCAACAATAAATGCGTAATCTCTAAAATTAGCTTGGAAATCCGATACTGCAAATTCGTCTCTTTTACCAAATTTAGCTTTTATCAACGGCAAATTCGTAATATTTAGCTCGAATGCAAATATTTCCTGATTAATATCGTAATATTTCAAGATTTTAGGGTGTATCTGCCCAAAATGACCTAATAAATTTTTACCAAGCCCTATATTTACTGCTCTAGTTGGATGATAATATTGTGGCAATGCTGTCCCATTTGTTGCTATACATTTATCTATAGATAGTCCTGCATAATCAGCTACCAACTCTAAATCGCCTTTAAGATCAAAAACATCATAGCCTCGTCCAAGCGAATGAGGATTTTTATTATTATATGAACCGCTTATAATTGCCGTCAAATAAGTTGCTTCCGTATTTAAATCTATAAAACTTGGTCCAACTTCAAAAAAAGCCATATCTTTTATAGAGCGTGCTAGATTTTTACTTACTATACTTAACAAATTCGGCAGTATAGTAGGACGCATATAATTGTCTCCTATGCTAATAGGATTAAGCAAAAATAACTCTTCTTTTAATTCAGCAAACAACTTTGCATCTTCACTACTCATAAAAGAGTTAGTTACTACCTCATCATAGCCTTTGCTTGCTAATATCCTTTTAAAACTAGATATTCTTTTATGCTCTCTTAGCTTATTATTATCTTGGTCTAGTTCGGGTAATTTTATACTCTCTATTTTATCATAGCCGTAAATACGAGCGATTTCTTCAGCTATATCTTCTAAAATAGTTATATCGTGACGCCAAGAAGGAGCTATTACCTTTATAATCTCACCTTTAACATCCGTAATAAATCCTAGTTTATTTAATATGGCTTCTATCGCTTTGATATTTAGTTTAATTCCTGTAATTTTTTCTAAATAACATGCTGAAAAATCTAAAGGTTTTTTTTGTGACTCTTTTTCACCGACTTTCACTACTTCCGATACTTCACCGTTTCCGCATATTGACAAAATAAGATTAGTTGCTATATCCAAAGCCTTTTCCGTAAAATTTCTATCGATATTACGCTCATTACGATATCTAGCATCCGTATCAATTTGGAACCTTCGCCCGCTAGCTGCAACCATTTTAGCATTAAAACAAGCAGCCTCGAGTATTATATTAGTCGTACTATCAGTACAACTACTATCAGCCTCACCAATGACACCGGCCAGACCTTGAATACCGCTTTCATCTTTTATAACTAAATCATGTTCTGTAAGTAAATATTCTTTGCCGTTTAGGGCGTGGCATTTAGCTACGTCATTGCGAGGCTGCAAAGCAGCCGTGGCAATCTCATTTTGTTGTCCTGAGATTGCTTCGTCGCTACGCTTCTCGCAATGACGTGCTACAGTAATTCCCCCTTTTATCCTATCTGCATCGTAAGCATGCATCGGCTGCCCAAAGCTATAGGAAATATAATTTGTTACATCCACTAAACTTGAAATAGTTTTTACCCCAACATTTTTTAATAATTTCCGTAACCAATCAGGGCTTGGTTTATTTTTTAAATTTCTTATCTCTCTAAAAGTAAATAACGGACAGGCTTCCTTATCTTGCACGTTAAGCTTCATTTTAGAAATAAATGTACTCTTTATTGCCGCAATTTCTAGCTCTTTAAGTATTCCTATGCCTTTAGCTGCTAAATCTCTTGCGATGCCGTAAACTCCAAGTGCATCACCACGATTAGGAGTAACGTTAATAACAAATATAGGATCATTTAAACCATAATATTTAGTAAAATTCTCTCCAACTACGGCATCTTCAGATAGCTCTATAATCCCTTCAGACTCTGAAGCTAGCAGTAATTCCTCTTCAGAGCAAAGCATACCACAGCTTTTTTCGCCTCTAATAACAGACTCCTTAATCTTAAATTTACCGTTTGGTATTTCTATTCCGATATTTGCAAGTACTACTTTTATACCTGCTCTTGCATTACGCGCACCACAAACTATTTGCAGCATACCGCTTTTAGTCTCAACATCACAAAGCTTTAATTTATCAGCTGACGGGTGAGGTTTAATATTTGTAATATATGCTACTTCAAACTTTTGTAATTCCGCCGCTTTATCTATCACCTCTTCCACTTCAAGGCCAATAGCTGTTAGGGCTTCGGCAACTTCAGTAACTGAAGCCGATGTCTCTAAAAATTGTTTTAACCATGATAACGTAAATTTCATTTCGTAAGCCCTCCTGCTAAATTCGGTATATCAAAGCTCCCAAAATTATAATGTTTAAGCCAACGCATATCTCCTTCAAAAAATTGTCGTAAATCTTTGATATTATATTTTAACATTGCAAAACGCTCTACTCCAAGCCCAAAAGCAAAACCTTGATACTCGCTGCTATCAATACCAACATTTTTAAGCACGTTGGGATGAACCATCCCGCAACCGAGGACCTCAAGCCATTTATCGTTTTTATTCATCCGAATATCAACTTCGGCAGAAGGTTCGGTAAATGGGAAAAAGCTGGGTCTAAAACGTAATTCAATATTAGAATTTTCAAAAAAGCTTTTTATAAATGTCGTGATAACATATTTTAAATGTCCCATATTGATATTTTTATCCATAACAAGCCCTTCTATTTGGTGGAACATTGGCGTATGCGTCATATCCGAATCCGATCTATAAGTCCTACCCGGTGCTATAAACCTAAAAGGCGGTTTGCCGTTTTTCATAGCTCTAATCTGCACTGTTGAGGTATGAGTACGTAATAACAGCGGCTTATTATTTTCCTGACTTTTCAAATAAAAAGTATCATGCATTTGCCTTGCGGGATGATCATCTTCAAAATTGAGAGCGGTAAAATTATGAAAATCATTCTCGATATTCGGTCCGTTTTCTATAGTAAAACCAAACTGCGAAAATACTTGTATTAACTCCTCACTACATTGTGTTATTGGATGAATAGAACCTTGTTTATATCTCCGTGCAGGGATTGTTAAATCAATTTTATCGGCAGCAAGTTTAAAATTTAGTTCCTGCTCCTCTAAAATTTCTGCTTTTGCTTTTATTATATTCTGTATATTATCTTTTAATTTATTGATTTTTAAGCCAAATTCTTTACGTTCCTGTTCATTTAAACTACCTAATTTTTTAAGCTCACCGGTCACTATACCGTTCTTGCCTAAAAATGCTACTTTATATTCTTGCAGAGCTTTTAAGTTTTGTACTAATAAGATTTTGTCCTCAGCAAGCCTTAATATTGTTTCTATATTTTCCATGATTGTTTTTTTGTTTTTGATTTTTTATTGTACGGTAGAACGTCATTGCGAGCGGGCATTGTTGTGTGGACCTGTTTATCCGTCATGGCAAGGAAATCGCATAGCAATTGATGAAGCAATCCAGTTAAAAATTCTGTAAATCAGAATTTTTTAATTATTTTCTGGATTGCCGCGTCACCTACGGCTCCTCGCAATGACGACCTTCAGTATCTACGCAACAATACCTCCTTGCAATGACGTTAAACCAACATACACTTCATATAATTCTCTTCTATCCCCACCAACTTCGCTTTAAATATCTGCCCTATTTCTAAAGGTTTATCTAGCTTTACCGGAATGAAATTTTCGGTATGGGCAATATTATTATTCTCTACTAATAACTCCACTTTCTGTCCTATATGTTTTTTAAAGAATTCGGTCAACTGGTTTTGCCCTTCTTGCCTTAAAATTTCTGCCCTTTCTTTTCTTATATTTTTAGGTACTTGTGGCATACGTGCTGCAGGCGTTCCTTCTCTTTCCGAATAAGGAAAAACATGTAAATATTGTAATTCCGCTTCTGAAATTAATTTTCTTGTATTTTCAAACATTTCAGGGGTTTCAGTCGGGAAACCAGCTATAATATCCGCACCAAAAGATACTTCCGGTCTTATTGTCCGCAGCTTCCGACAAAACTCTATTACGTTGGCTCTATTATGACGTCTTTTCATACGTTTTAATATCATATCATCACCTGCTTGCAAGCTAATATGAAAATGCGGCATTATCCTTTCACTATAAGCTATAAGCTCAAAAAGTTCATCATCTATTTCTGCAACATCTATTGAAGATAATCTCAGCCTCTTTAATTCAGGAACTAAATTCAACACTCGTTTAATCATTTGTGCGAATGTTGGACTTCCTGGCAAATCACTACCATAAGCCGTGACATCGACACCGGTAAAAACTACTTCTTTAAAGCCGTTTAATACCAAATGCTTTACCTGCTCTACTATAGCTCCTATTGCTACTGATCTACTTTTGCCTCTACCATAAGGGATAATACAGAAAGTACAAAAATGATCACAACCGTTTTGTACCTGAATAAAAGCACGAGACTTACAGTCAAAGCTACTTACTAAATGACTTGCCGTCTCTTTCACCGACATTATATCGTTAACTGTTATTTTTGCATCGGTAATTTGGTAGTAATTAGGTAATAACTTCTCTTCATTACCTATAACTTTGTCAACTTCCGGCATATTACCGTACATTTGCGGACTTGTTTGAGCACTACAGCCGGTAACAATAATTTTTAAATCAGGATTATTTTTTTTAGCCTTGCGTATAGCTTGTCTTGCTTGTTTCTCAGCTGCTTTAGTTACCGCACAAGTATTGAATATTGCTACATTATCGATACCCGACAATTCCAAGTTTTTTCGTATTATCTCACTTTCGTAAATATTAAGTCTACAGCCAAATGTTACTACGTTTTGTCTTAAATTATTGCTCACAATAATATTCCCCACGTGCTACAAGCGTAGCTGCCCCTTGCATTATTATATTACCGTTTTCTTCTTTCATAGTAAGGTTACCGTGCTTAAAGACTATAGTACTTGGTGAATGGATAAAACCGCACTTTAAACCGGCAGCAAAACTACCGCAAGCTCCACTTCCGCAAGCAAGCGTTAACCCTGCCCCCCGCTCCCAAACGGATAAATAGATTTTATTATCTTTTACTTCAGCAAAATTAACGTTTACCCCATCTGCGAATAATTCCTTAGCCTGCAATCTTTCACCAACAATTTTTTGATCTTGAGGTTCTAACTTACTAAAAATAACTACATGCGGATTACCTATATCAACGCAAATAGTTTCCTTTAAATCAATCATATAACGCTCTGCAAACTCCCAAACTTTATCACGACTTGGCATCCAAGCTTCATTAAAACTCACGCTTCCTACATTAACGCTAATATTATTTTCATCATTAACATTACATAGCAATTTTTTATTGCCTACCATTATGGTAATATCTTGCTTTCCCGTATCAAGATAAATTAACTTGGCTAAACATCTTGTAGCATTACCGCATAATTTAGCACTAGAGCCGTCTATATTATATATAATCATTTCATAAAAATCATTATGCTCTTCATAAAGAATAAACTGATCGCAACCAATACCTGTATGACGCTCAGCCATATTTTTTGCTAACTGCGATAAATCATATGAACTTGATAAATCTCGTTTGTTAACAATAACAAAATCATTACCGAGACCATGCATTTTTACAAAATTAATTTTACTAATCATAATGATTTACATATTAGGAAATTGTATTATAGCAAATTTCTTGGAATTTGCTATAATGAAGTGATGATATATAAAAATATAGACTATTATGCTAATTTCACGTTTCTTAGACCCTAAAAATAACTATACATTTTTAAAAATTTTCGGTACAGAAAAAAATAAGGATATACTTATTCATTTTCTAAATCACATTTTAGGTTATACGGGAAAAGAAGTAATTACCGAAGTTACTTTTTAAAAAAATCTAAGGTTCCGATATCGCTGCTTATAGACAATCTATAGCTGAGGTATTATGTAGAGATAAATACGGTACTCAATTTATTGTAGAGATGCAGGTCAGCAAACATCCAGGTTTTGAAAAACGAGCTCAGCTTTATACAGCAAAGGCCTATTCAAGAAAAATAATAAACAAAAATGAAGATCATAAACAAAATGGCAGTATATGCAAAACTTCGAGGAGTAATATTCTTAGCTATTGCCGATTTTATTTTATTGCCCGATAAAAAAGATTGGAGATCAGATCATAGATTACTTGATACTAAAACTTATGAGAACAACCTACAAGATTTTTATTTTATCTTTTTAGAGCTTAAGAAATTTAATAAAGAATTAGATCAATTAGAGAACCTTCAAGAAAAATGGGCATATTTCTTTAAACATGCACATGAAAGCACTCTAGAAGAAATGGATAATTTGATAGGTCATGATTTTATTATTAAAAAAGCTTTTTATGCTTTGGATCAAGCTAGTTGGTCTGAAAAAGAGTTAAATACTTATGAAAAAATGATAAAAACCGAAATGGATAATCTAGCCGTAGAAGAGCAGAAAATTATGGATGCTGAAGCTTAAAGGGGAAGCCAGAGGGGAAGCAAAACAAAAAATTTCTATAGCTAAAAAAATGTTAGCAAAAAATAAACCTTTAGATAAAATTATAGATTTTACCGGTTTAACAGAAAAAGAAATCGAGCAATTAAAGTAATGAAGATCCTTAATATTATGCTAAGTCGTGACCTTGGCGGCATTCAACAAGCATTTTTAGATTATAGCATTGCTTTAGAGATGCAAAAAATTGAGGTTATAAATATCACTTCTTACAAGGCAAAAATAAATTCCTTTCTACACAAACAAAGCTTAAAACTACCTAATATAGTACCATTTGATTTACTCTCGGTACTTATTTTTAAGTATATAATTCATAAGACTAAACCCGATATAATTATAGCACACGGTAATAGAGCAATAAATTTTAGTAAATTTGCTAAATCACAAAATATAAAATTAATCGGTATCGCTCATAATTATAGTTTAAAAGGACTACGTAAATGTGATTTTGTTATTGCCTTGACGCATCATATGAAAGAATTTTTATTAAAAAATTACTTTGCCGCATCTAGGATATGCATCCTACCGAATATGATAAATATTGCTAAAGACTTTATTCCAAATAAAACATATAGAAAACCTGTCGTACTTGGTGTACTAGCAAGATTTGTAGCTAAGAAAGGTGTTGATGTTTTTATTAAAGCTATCAAAATTTTAAAAGAAAAAAAATATGATCTTCATGCAGTTATAGGTGGAAGCGGCGAGGAAAAAGATAATTTAATTGCTTTAGCACATAAACTTAATTTACAAGATCAAATATCATTTACGGGATGGGTTAACGATAGAAATAAATTCTTTAAACAAATAGATATTTTTTGCTTACCGTCTCTTCATGAACCGTTTGGAATTATAGTGCTTGAAGCAATGGAGGCAAGCATGCCTATCGTTAGTACAGATACTGAAGGGCCTGCAGCAATCTTAAACGACATGCAAGACGGGCTTATTTGTAAAGCCGGCTCTGCTGAAGATTTAGCAGCAAAAATTGTCTATCTAATAGAGAACCCTATAAAAGCACAAGAATTTTCTAAAAACGCCTACCTTACTCTCAAACAAAATTATGACATTAAAGTTGTTTCTGAAAAGTTACAGCATATTTTAGAAAGCTTCAGATAAGATGAATTTAAGGGTGAGCCTACACCTTATAAAAATACGTGAACACAACAAGCGAATCCTGCAAAATTCACTTATATCAAGCTTTCTAAAATATGCTATAGCAACATTATTACGTAATTATAAAAATAGTTAGTTGAAAAAATAATAGTCTATATTGACATAACGGTTTAAAGATTCTTAATTAATATTAAGTAAGAAGAGGCAAGATATCGTGCTTTATACGAGGAAAAAGCCGTTTCGGAAGAGCAGTATTTACAGATGCTAACTAATATGAATATGCTTAGGGCCACCGTGGAACGCGATAAAGCAATTATTGCAGACGCTAATTTACAAATCGAGTATTCAAAAATAGTAGCTCCTTTTGATGGTAAACTTAGTGAGAATAATGTGGATATAGGTGATTTAGTATCGCCGGATTTTGTGCGTCTAGTAACTATCAATACTAGATCGCCTATTTATGTCAGCTTCTCCGTACCTGAAAAATATCTCGATCGTATTAATAAATCTCAAAAATCTAATGATTGAGCTTTGACGGTTAGAACCGTAAGCGACCAAGAAATTAAAGACGGTGAGATCGTTTTTGTCGCTAATGCGATTGATCCAAATAGCGGCATTATCAAAGTTAAAGCAACACTACCTAACCAAAACGAAATATTATGGCCGGGACAGTATGTTCGTGTATCCCTCACGCTTTACATCGAACAAGAGGCTTTAATAGTTCCGTCTAAAATCATGCAAACTAACACTCAAGGTCCTTATATATTTGTTGTCGATCAAGATAATAAAGCCGTGGTCAAGAATATAGATATAGTGTTTTCTAATGATGATTTTATTGTTATTAAAAGCGGTATAGATGAGGGAGAAACGGTAATCACCAACGGGCAGCTACGATTATCTAACGGAGCAGAGGTGAGTGTTAGGGAGGAGTAGAGTCAAATCGTCATTGCAAGGAAATTACAAAGTAATTGACGAAGCAATCTTAGGAGATTGTCATTATTTCATGAAATTGCCACGCGTCTTACAGTCGCTCGCAATGACGATATGTATGACGGACAAAATCCATAAAACAGGAAAAAATAATTGGGTATTTCAGAAATATTTATTAAGCGTCCGGTTCTTGCTACTTTATTCATGGTCACTATTTTGCTGTTTGGAGCATTCGGCTATAGGATATGACCGGTAAGCGTTTTACCTGACATCAACTGCCCGACTATTCCGGTTTCAGTAAACTTGCCTGGAGCTGACCCTACTACTATGACGTCTTCAGTTGCATTACCGCTTGAAAAGCAATGCTCGACGAGATATTGACTCGATGAGTTCGGTTAATAGTAACGGTACTACTCAAATTACTTTGCAGTTTAATTTAGACCGAGATATAGATGCAGTGGCACAAGACATACAAGCAACTACCGAACGACTTACCTACCCCGCCCTCATATTGTAAAGTAAATCCTGACGACGCACCTATATTTTATTTATCTTTAACCTCTGAGACTCTTCCCCTTATATACCGTGGACTATTAACAATTATGGCTGAGTGTTTATCTATACTGCCGGGTGTTGCACAGATACAAGTTTACGGCTCACAGCAATATGCAGTACGTGTGCAGATTGACCCTGTTAAAATGGCAGCAAATAATATAGGGCTTGACCAAGTATCAAACATTATCAGCTCTGCTAACGTTAATTTACCGACCGGAGCTTTATACGGTACAGATATTTACTCAAGCATTAGAGCCCCTGGGCAATTACAAAATGTTAAAGAATATAATGAGTTAATATTAACTTATAAAAACGGTAATCCGCTTTTTCTTAAAAATATTGGGAAAACCATTGATAGCGTAGCTAATAATAAAATAGCCGCTTGGTATAGAGATAAGCCGGGGGTAATACTTGCTATTCAAAAACAACCGGATACTAATACTATTGAAATAGTCGACTCTATAAAAGAAATATTGCCGTTGCTTCGCAGGCAAATCCCTGAGGGGATTAATATTAATATCATGTTTGATAGGTCAATGTCTATATCAGAGAATCGGTGAATGATACCAATTTTACTATGCTACTCGCTTTAATACTCGTAGTGATTGCTATATTTCTCTTTCTACATAACTGACGGTCCGTGATTATTCCGACTATTGCCCTTCCTTTATCAGTTGTCGGTACTTTTACCTTTATATATCTATTCGGTTATAGCATCGATAATATGTCTTTAATGGCTCTAACGCTTGCGATGGGTTTTGTCGTGGATGATGCAATAGTAGTGCTTGAAAATATCACACGACATATGGAAAAAGGCGAGAGTAAAATAGCAGGATGTATTAACGGTACTAAAGAAATAGGATTTACTATCGTCTCAAGGACTTTATCCCTAATGACGATATTCATCCCAATATTATTTATGAGCGGCATTTTAGGGAAGCTACTGCACGAACTTGCCGTTGTTATTACTACCGCTATTTTGCTTTCGGGAATTATCTCGATAACCGTAACTCCTATGTTATGTAATGTGTTTTTGAGGGATCGTCATTGCGAGGAACGTAGTGACGAAGCACTCTCAGGGCAACCAACCGAGATTGCCACGGCGTCTTTGACGCCTCGCAATGACGACCTACCACTAACCGAAAAAGCCTTTGAATATGTCAAACAAAAATATGGTAGCAGTCTAAAAACAGTAGTAGAGCATTCAAAAACTACTATGCTTATATTTTTCTCTTAGTAATCATCGCAACGACTTATTTATTTGGGAAAGTACGCAAAGGCTTTATGCCTTATTCCTATACGGGACAAATCTTAGTTTTTACCGATGCCGCTCAAACTATTTCTTTTGATGCGATGGTGCAAGAACAGCAACAAGTAAGTGATGTATTACTTAAAAATCCTAATATAGATTCATTTTTTTCTGCCGTAGGTGTTTCAGGTAGAAACTCTGCTGTAAATCAGGGTACGATTTTGATTAGCTTAAAACCTCGTGATCAAAGAATAGGAGCTGACGCCGTTATAGATCAGTTACGTTCAAAACTAAATCATTTAGTAGGTTTAAGGGTATATATCCAGAACATACCTACTATTACGATCGACGGACCAGCAACCAAAAGCCAATATCAATATACTATGCAAGAACTCGATCAAGATGTGCTATTTAGCTTTGCACCGAAATTAAAGGACAAGCTCGCACGGCTGCCAGGTTTTATTGACGTAACTTCGGATTTACAAATAGCACAGCCATAAACTTTAGTGCAGATTGATAGATATAAGGCTGCAAAACTCGGTATATCAGTCGAGCACGTCCAGAATATCTTAATATGCAGCTTACGGTGCTGAGCAGATTTCCACATTATATACCCCAACAGCTCAATATGACGTTATTTTAGAGCTAGATCCTAAATATCAAACAGATTCGTCAATGTTATTTTTAGTCAATATTAACTCCGCAAGCGGCAATTTAGTACCGCTAACTACCCTTGCTAAAATTGTTAATACTGTTGGCCCGCTTAGTATTTCACATTTCGGGTAATTACCTTCAGTTACGGTATCATTTAACCTGCAAGATGAATATTCAATGAGTGATGCCGTTCCAAAAGTTAATCAAGCAATAAGAGAGTTACAAATGCCGGCTACGATTACGGGAAGCTTCCAAGAAACAGTTCAGGCATGTCAGTCATCTTTTTCCGATCTTGGCTTATTGCTTGGACTTGCCGTTATAGTTATTTACATCATCCTTGGTGGCATGTTATATGAAAGTTTTGTGCATCCTATAACTATACTTTTAGGACTACCTACCGCTATATTGAGAGCATTACTCACTCTACTAATATTTAATAGCGAACTTGATATGTACGGATTTGTCGGACTTATAATGTTAATCGGTATAATGAAGAAAAACGCTATCATGATTATCGATTTTGCCTTAGCACTCGAGAGAACTGACAATAAATCTTCGGCATGAAGCAATGTATAAAGCATGTATAATACGATTCAGACCGATTATGATGACTACCCTAGCTGCCTTAATGAGAGCTATGCCTATTGCGCTTGGAGTCGGAGCAACAAGAACAGAGAGAAGATCACTAGGGCCTGCAGTAGTGGGAGGTTTACTCACATTGTAATTACTTACTCTTTATACATCACACCAATAATTTGCCTATATTTAGAAACAGCTAAGAAATGGTTAAAGCATAGCAATTATAAAGCTGAAATTAGAAACTATCCGGAATTAAATTGGAAATCTTAATGTTGTTGTATGGCGCGAGAAACTCGTTCGGCGTTATACCGTGGCTTGACCACGCTATCCAGAAAATAACTAAAAATACTAATATTATTAGTATTTTTGACTAGCTCCCGTGGACAAGCTACGGCGTGACAGTGGTATCAAGCGTGTTCAGTATTCGGCGTCGTTTTCTCTTCTCCAGCAACCGTAATTTCATCACTATCATAATTAAATGTGTCCGTTTGTCCGTTGTAGAAGGAGTAGACGGTACAGGCGATGTGCTTACTAACTCAAGACTTTTGATCTAAATAGTCTCTTACTTCTCGTTTACCAAACAATTCCATAGTATCATTTTTATTACTTTCTTTTATATATGCTTCAAGAATATATGCCTTAATATATTCCATATTCTAGTATGTCCTTACCGCTTCTTTTATAATTAGCAAATGAGTAAGCAACACAAATACCGTAGTCATTTAATAAATGCTTGTGTCTTGTCTGTTGAATGTTGTTTTGCAGATTCCACAGCTCTTAAAGCATATAATATCTGTTCTCTTGTTGCTTGAATAGAAACATCATCTGAAGCCATACCGTAAGCTTTTTCAAGCTCTTGATCTTTAAAAAAAATGTAATTTTATTCTTTTATTTCAGTAACAATAGGGTTTTGAAGGCCTTTTATAAAGGTAAGACTAGCAGTACTTGCTGAGAGTTTACTTGTCATAATATACCTATTAATAAATTTAACATATTTCTATATTCAAATATTAATTTTTATTAATAAATAATAAACCTATGGGTAGTGATAAATATATCATATCAGAGATTGCTGTATATATCTAAAGACTGGAGATTTCTGCTTTTAGCTAAGAATAGGCTTATTATATCGCACAAGCATTACTGCCGTTATCATCATCTTCACGGATAAATTTTTGCTTTACCTTAGAATTGTTATTATACGGCTTACTATTTTTTACCGGTGGATAATTTACAGGCTCATAATTTGTAACGGGCGGGGCATAATTTTGATTTACTACAGCATTTGGACAAGTATATTTTGATATATCACGCTTAGTTTCTCTAAGCATGGCTTTTATCTGATTTAATTCCTCTTGTATCTTTTTTTCTTTATCACTATCGTCTTTTCTAACCTTTTTATTTGCTCTACTTAAAGTCATATCATCATCGGATTCAGCGAAACCGGCTTCTGCTTTTTGCCTGGCTATATCCCTTTTAATCATCTTAAGATACATTTCACGATTTCTCTTTACAGGATCGATACTTTCTCCTCTTAAAGGACTATCACTATCATAGTCATCATCGTTATCATAATCAAGATTATCTTCTACTATATTCTTTTTAGCCAAAGTAATATATTTATTATTATATACAGGTTTTCTCTTGCCGCCTTTAGCACCTTTGCTATCAACCAATCTGTTATTTGCTGATCTTTGAAAATAGCTTCTAAAATTATCTGTACAAGCTGAAAGTAAAAACATTCCTAAAAATAATATTATAATTTTTTTTAACATATATTTATATTATTCCAAAACTTTTATTAGACTTCCTGTACAACTTAGCTAATAAGGAGGAATTTGTAGAAGACACGGAACGCAGCACCGCAGCGTACGCTTTGGTACGTGAGGATACGAGTACCGGATCGATGCACAAATTACCCTTAGAAGCAAGTTATGCAGAAAGTCTAATATGATTAATGCCACATAATAGCCAAACTTGCAAGAATAAAGAGCCGAACTGCTATGTGCTTAATTAAATTATTGTTATTCTGAGGTATTTTTGGTCTTGTTGTATGTCTCCACCCCGTCATTGCAAGCGACTAAAAGGAGCGTGGCAATCTCAGGACTTTAGCACGAGATTGCTTCGTCAAAACTTACAGTCTTTCCTCGCAATGACGGAAAACAAAATCTAAATCACCTCTTCTATTAGGTTACTTAATAGCTTATGCCCTTCTTTTCTTCTTTTTAATAAATTTTGTGAAGCATCCTCTAATATTTTTGGATTACTTATCAAATCGAGTATTTTATCTGCTAATTTTCCTGCAGAAATATTATTCTGCTCTAAACACCATCCTGTTTTTTCATCTTCCAATAATTGTGCATTGTAATATTGATGATTATCCGCAGCACTAGGCAGTGGAATAAAGATTGCCGGCAACCCTATATAGGTCAATTCTTCTATAGTAGATGCTCCTGCTCTTGAAATCACTAAATCGGCTTCTTTATATTGCAATGCCATATTATCAAAAAATTCAGCAAATTCATAGGTAATGTTTAATTTCGAGTATATATCTTTTATTTTTACTTGATCATCTAATGCCGCTTGCTGGATTATATTTAATTCAAGACTTGGCTGTTTTTGCATCAAAATTTGGATACTTGCAGGTATCAGCTCTGAAAATAACTTAGCTCCTTGACTACCGCCAAAGATGAATATTGTAAAAAGCTTGTCATTCTGTGGCTTAACCACGGAGTCCAGTACTTTTATTAAAGACTTTTTAGACCCCGTGGTCAAGCCACGGGACGACATTTCCATAACCTTTAATTCCCTAATATTCTCTCTAACTACCCCACCGGTAACTACTATTTTACTTTTTGCAAATTCCGGTAAATTCTTTATTTTTTCATAAGAAATAGCTATCTTTTTAGCAAAGCTTGCAAAAAATTTATTAACCTTTCCAAGGTAAGAATTCTGTTCATGAATTATAATCGGTACTCTTAAAAAAATTGCCGCAAACATTGGAGCTATAACAGGATAACCGCCAAATCCTACAGTAACGGAAGGCTTCATATTATATAATAATTTAATAGCCTTTAAAACTGCAATTGATAACCTAGGTAAAAACAAGAAAATATTACCTGAGCGTTTTAAATCTAGGATATGAAAAATTACTTTCATATCCTGCTTTATATATTGTTTGCATCTTAAATCAGTAATAAAATGAACTTCATAGCCACGTTTGATTAATTCTTCTCCAAGAGCAACTGCCGGAAAAAAATGTCCCCCCGTCCCTCCTGCTACCAAAATGATTTTTTTCATATTTCAATATTACGAATTTTGTACGAATTTAACGGCGTTCGGTATCTTGTAAAGCCAAGAAGCATACCGGTAGCGATAGCTATTGCAAGCGTTGAAGAACCACCGTAACTAATAAACGGTAATGTCATACCTTTAGTAGGAAGTAAATGTAAAGTCACACCCATATTAATTATTGCCTGAAGCCCTAATTGTGCAATTATACCGCTAGCAGCGAATTGTACAAATTTATCTGTTTCGTTTAATAACTTAATAAGACTTCTTAATACTATAAAAGCAAATATACCTATAACAATAAGGCAAATAATAGCTCCAAACTCCTCACCTGCTACAGCAAAAATAAAATCCGTATGCGAGTCGGGTAGTACCTGCTTGATTGCCCCCTCCCCTGGACCTCGTCCATATAACCCGCCATGCTCAAACGCCTTAAGAGACTTACTAACTTGATAATTCTCGCTACTATCTGGATCTAAAAACGAATTAATTCTTTGCGTTACGTGCGGTAACCAAAAATAAGCAATAGTTACTCCTATCATTCCTAAAAAACCGGCTAAAACAATCCACAATATCGGCATACCCGCAATAAACAGTTGAATACCGAAAACTGCCGTAATCATTACAAGCATTCCAAAATCCGGCTGAATAATTAAGAGAATAGCAACAATAGAATAAAGTATTACACAAATCGTAAAACTTGGAAAATCATCATTAAATTTTAGCGATAATATCCAGCCCGTAACAACTGCAAAAAACGGTTTGATAAATTCCGAAGGTTGAATAGATAGACCGAGAATATTAATCCATCGCACTGCGCCTTTTACTTCATAGCCGAAAAATTTAACTGCTATTAATAAAACTATACTAGCAATAAATCCAACTATTGCAAAACGCCTTAACCATTTTTTATTAAGACATGAAAATAATAATATAAGTCCTGAAGCGGCAGCTAAATAAAATATTTGTCTAGATGCAAAATAACTTTCTTCAAGACCTATTCTACTTGCTACTACTGAACCTGAGGTAGTAACAAGCATTAGACTAAAAGCAAATAAGATAATTAAAGAAATTATTATTTGCCTATCGGTACTCCGCCACCATAATTTTATAAAGTTATTAGATATTTCGTTATTCATATTATAGTTATTCAATTATGGCTATATTTATAATGTTATTACATGGATCGGAAAACACCCTCGATGTCACTCCGTGGCTTGACCACGGTATCCAGAAAAACAATAAAAAATACTAATATTATTTAGTATTTTTAACTAGATACCGTGGTCAAGCCACGGAGTGACAGGATACTACACAATTTTATAAACAACTCGCCACGCTCTTCAAAATTTTTAAACTGATCATATGAGCTACAACTAGGTGCTAACAAGATATTTTTTACCTCCGCGTTATCACCTACTGCATCCTTATAAGCAAGATCGAAAGCCTGCTCAAGATTATCACATATTACAAAATCTACTATATTCTTAGCAGAATTTGCAAATATTTCTTTAGCTTGACCATAAAAATAAGCTTTCTTAATTTGACTGAAATAAGGCTTTATTTCCTCAATACCACCCTCTTTAGGGATTCCTCCCGCAAGCCAGTAAATATTATCGAGTGCTTTAATTGATTGCACGGCAGATATGGCATTTGTCGCTTTACTATCATTGTAAAAACTTATATTATTTATACTACCGATATATTGCATTCTATGAGGTAAACTTTGAAAACTACTTATAGATTCAAGTATTTTTTTAGGTTCTACTCCTATTATTTTAGCTACTGCATAACTTGCTGCAATATTCTCACAATTATGAACTCCTTGCAGGTTTTTATTAAAAGGTACAGCATAATGCATAAAGCTTGATACAAGCGAATTTTGCAGGTCTCGCCTGTGCTCACGTATTTTTATACACTCCGGCTCCGCAGGCTCACCTTGAAATTCATCTTGTCTAAAACTTTCTGAATTATGCTGTAATTCAAAACTTATATCATCAAAAAAATTAGCGCTAATTTTATCATCAACTACCGAAATACCGTTTTCAAGAATTTGAGTAACCGAAAAAGGAATTAGCTTTATACGCTGCTCTTGCTGCAATTTTATAAAGACTTCACGACAATAATCATTATCGATATTAATTACCGCATAACTCTCTTGATCCATTCGATCAAAGATCTTAGATTTTGCTGCAATATAGCAGGTCATATCCTGATGTCTATCTAAATGGTCGGGAGTTATATTAAGCAGCACGGCTATTTTAGCTGTAAAGGTTTTTACTAGATCTAGCTGAAAAGAAGACAATTCAAGTACATATCCATCCTTACTTGCTTTAGCTTGCAAAGCAGAAACTCCAATATTACCGGCAACCGGATAGTCTAAACCACTACTATTTAAGATATGGCTTATTAAAGCAGTAGTAGTACTTTTACCGTTTGTACCGGTTATAGCTATAAATTTTAAGTTTTTTGATTTTGCAAATAATAAGTCTATATCGGAAGTGATTGGAATATTAAAACTTTTTGCAATATTGACTATCTCATGCGTTAAAGGAATTCCAGGACTTAAGACAATTGTATCTAAATTTTGCCATCTTGAATCAGATAAAGCAGCGATAGCGGTTTTACTATATAATTCTTCAAATATATCTCTATTTGCTTTTAAATCATCATAAACAATTACATCATATTTATTTTGCAATTCCTCGTAAACCGATATACCGGTTTTACCAAGCCCAAAAACACCTATTTTTTGTTTTGTATGAGAATTCATGAATTAATTTGAAAAAACATTGCAGTCTTAGTATTCAAGAACAGGTATATGAAGATCAACTTCAAAAAGAGCAAGGAGTTTACAAGTCGAGGAGCGGAGCGTATACTTAATATGTAAGCACCGCAGATCTTGTAAAACGACGTAGCCAATTTTTGAAGTTGATCAAGTATACTAATGCATGTCCTGCATTAATGCTTGTTCACCTTCATTAAATTCACCTTGTCCTTTTACATTACTGTAAGTTGTTTTGCTATACCTAGGATCAGGTAAATAATAATGAGGCGGAACTTCTAGTGCTTTAGCACGCTGTACTTGATACTCATTAGGTCCAACTGTTGATATACCTACGGTTTCTTTTAACTTTTTACTACAAGCAGAAGTAATTAATAAGACAGTAAATAATAAAAAAATCTTTTTCACTTAAACACCTATAAATTAAAATTATAATAGCCTCCTTGCAAAATAACTTCTAGAGGTAATTTGTACGTCAATCCGGTACTTGAATCCTCACGTAGGTCTACTACGCTACGGTTCTGCGTTCTGTGTTTCCTTCAAATTCCTCTCTATAAGTTTAATTTTGCAAGGAGGCTATTTTATCGTTAGCACCCTTATCGGTATTACGAATTTTTTTAGCCATAGCTTCAACTTGAGCATTATCATAATTCCCTTTAGCCTTTTCTTCAATAACTTTTTTAGTACTATAATAATCTTCTATTAAGATAATTACTCCTATTGTAATAAAGCAATCAGCTAAATTAAATACGGGGAAGCTATAATTCTGATAATGAAAATGGATGAAGTCAAAAACTGCTCCTCTAAAAAATCTATCAATTAGATTACCAACAGCTCCGCCGATTACAAAGCTATAACCGGCAAAGCTTCCGATCGTTTTTGAACGTATCATCAAATAATATAAATAACAGACAATAATCGTGTTCGTTATTAAGAAAATAACATTGCTATATTGATAATATTCACGCATTAGACCAAAGCTAATACCGTAATTCCAAGTATAAACCATATTTAAGAAAGAAGTAACCTTAAGCATTAAGCCCGGCTTCCATCTCAAATTATCAATAAACCACCATTTACTTAACTGATCAATAATCACTAAGGTTATTATTATACGACTACTACGAGCAAATGTGAGATATAGTTTTTTTAGTAGTGAGAGCATAATTGTAAATGTCATTCCCGCGAAAGCGGGAATCCAGAAAAAACAACCTTAATATTAATACAAAATTATATATTTGATAAAATAAACCTATAAAAAACAAGTTTTTTATAGATTTTACTAGATTCCCACTTTCGCGGGAATGACATTAAGAGTCGTACAACACCAAGTTGATTACGGTATGACAAGGATTCACTCTACAATGAAACTGTGGCTGCTTTATCAGCTTGCAATTCCTTATCAAGCTTAACACTTAAAGTTTTTATTTCTTTTTTAAATTGTTTAAATTTCTCTAAATTTTGTCCGTTTAATTCTATACCCGGTGTTGTTTTAACTGACATAGGATTAACATGTTTGCCATCAATTTTAACTTCATAATGTAAATGTGGAGCTGTAGCTCTGCCGGTACTTCCGACATATGCGATGATTTGTCCTTGTTTTACGATACTTCCCACTTTTAAATTTTTTGCAAAATTTGAAGCATGCGCATAAGCAGTAGATAGCGTACCGCTATGTTTTACCTGAATAAATTTTCCATAACCCGACTTCCAACCTATTTCTGTTATAACTCCGTTTCCTGCGGAATATATAGGCGTACCGGTTGGAGCTGCAAAGTCAACCCCCTTATGCATTTTAGTATAACCGAGTATCGGATGCTTTCTATTACCGTAATGTGAAGAAACTTTTATAACTTTTAGCGGAGTTTTAAGTAAGCTTCTTTTTACGCTTTTACCGTCTTCGGAAAAAAATGCATGATTATTTGCGTTATTATCATGAGAATAACGATATATATTATATTCTTTCCCTGAAAGATTTAATGAAACATATAGAATTTTACCGTGGTGGGAAAATTTACCATCTTCCGTTACGTATTTTTCCGTTATTACGGTTGCAGTATCACCGCTTTTTATTTGACGCTGAAAATCGATTTGATAAGCATAAGCATTAATCAGCTCTATTATACTGTTATCCGATAAGCCCAGTTTTTTAAGAGCTGACATAAAATTTGCTTCAATACTTACCGACGATTTAGCAACTTTTTTACTTAAAGGTACTACAATTTCTTCAACTTTAAAATTATCACCTTCTCTAATTACTTCAATAGTTTTTAGCTTATCGATAATTATAACGATTTTATTTAAGAATGCTACCTCTGAGGTTAAATCTTCATCCTCATTTTCGATAATTTTTGTTTCATATTCAAAAGTAATTTGCTGCCCTATTTTAAGAGCAGAAGATAATTTTCCCTCTTTTATTAAACTTACAATTTTGTCTATTTCATTTTTAGGGATATGTTGTTCTATCAAAATTGACTTTATAGTATCGCCTTTTTTTACTACTACTTCTTTAAATGCAATTGTTTCTTCTTCACTACTATCAGGTTGTACTAAAGTTATGGATAAAGTGTTGTTAACATAATTATTAACGGCAAAAGAGACAAAAACAACTAATCCTATAAATAATAATAAGGAGGCAGAGGTGAGGATTTTCCTGAGACGTGCACTAATAAAAGATGATGGTAATATGCCATTAAAATCATAAGATAGTGCGGTATCATTCATTAAAATTGCTCTGAAGATTATTTGAATCAATTTTTCATTACTAATAATAGTATGAACTATATACAAACAAATTACAATAGAAAATTGTAAAATTTTGTTTTATTTCTGTCTTAATTAGTTTTTTATTGATTAAAATTTAATTTTTAATATAAGTTAATTTCTATTAACTTATATAGATAAATATTATGCCTAGACTTTTCCTATTTTTATTAATTTTTATAAATCTTATGTCCTGCTCATCTAGCCATAATACTTTCAAATTACCCAAATAGAATATTATGAGAATATTTCTTTAAATAAAAACTGTCCTATAAATAGTGAAATAGTTCTAGTAGGCGGTTGTTTTGATTTATTACATTACGGTCATATAGAATTTATACGCAAAGCTAAAAAACACGGTAAATACTTAATCGTTGCTTTAGAGCCGGATGAAACAATTATTAAATATAAAAAACGTCAACCTATCCATAATCAATTACAACGAGCAAAAATTTTAAGTTCTTTCACATTTGTTGATAAAGTACTTATATTACCTAAACTAAAAGATTTTAATGATTATGCTCGGTTAGTGCAAAATATTTGTCCTTCTGTAATCGCCGTAACAAAGCACGATCCTCAGTTAATAAATAAATTCAAGCAAAATTAAGAAATGCGAAAGTAATAGAAGTTATTGACTTACTGCAACAGTCTAATATAGGTACACTTTCTAGCTCAAATATTATTAAAAATATGTAGTTTTTACAAAAATTTATCGATTTTTACTTTAATAAAAGTGTATATCCATTTATATTAAATATAAATAACTTTATATGTGCTATGAAAAATATTATTAGACATCTTTCCCAACCAGCTTATAGAGAGGAATTTAAAGAAGACACTTCCACTCGAACCGCAGAGTACAAAAGCGTAAGTGAGAATTCGAGTACCGGATTGACTTATACATTACCTCCAAAAGCAAAATTTGGAAAAATGTCTATTACTTTAATTTGTTTTTTGATTGTTAGCAGTAATTGCTTTGCTTCCGAGCCGTTACCTTGGCAAGTAACGTTCCAGCCACCGGCAAGTCCGATTATGGAGGAATTACATCATTTTCATAATTTTCTGCTTTATATCTCAACAGCTATTGTTTTATTTGTTGCCGGATTACTTGGCTTTGTATGCATCAGATTTAATGCAAAAAATAATCCCGTACCGGCAAAATTTTCACATAATGTTTTAATAGAAATAATTTGGACTGTAATACCTATAATAATTTTAGTTATTATTGCAGTGCCGTCTTTTAAAATATTGCGTCATGCCGAAAAAATACCCGAAACGGATTTAACTATTAAAGTAGTAGGTTATCAATGGTATTGGCATTATATATATCCTGATCATGATAATTTAGAATTTGATAGCGTAATGATCTCTGATGAGAATTTAAAACCTAACCACAAAAGATTATTAGATGTTGATAATCGAATTGTTATCCCTGAAAATGCTACTGTAAGGTTTCTCATTACCGCAGGTGACGTAATACATAGTTTTGCCGTTCCATCACTTGGATTTAAAATAGACGCAGTCCCAGGCAGAATAAACGAAACCTGGACAAGAGTGGCTAAAAAAGGCGTATATTACGGACAATGCTCCGAACTATGCGGCATCCATCACGGCTTTATGCCGATTGCTATAGAAGTAGTAAGTAAAGAGGATTTCGACAATTGGATTGCAAGCAAGAATAAGACTGCTATGAATGGCAAGAAGCCAAAATTGGCAGTTAACTAATTATATTTAGAAGTTCTATGGAAAATTATAATACAAAAATATCTGAACTAGATAAATTACTAAACGATATAACCGATTCTAATCGACATCAAGAAATTATGAAGTAGTGATGATTCAGCAGGTAAAGAAGCATGGTAATTTATAACGAAAGTATTTTATAAACTAAAACTATTACTTTAAATTTTTTAATATATGACTAACCACAATAACCCTTATCCCCATCTTTTTCCTAAACAAGCAAAAGAAACGATATTTTTACATTTTATCCATAATCTAAATATAATAGATTACACTTATTACAATGACGCTAATCACCCTGAGAAATTTGAATATGAAAATGTTAGAGGAGCTTATTTTGTTAAATGGATTATAGGAAAATTTTGTGCTATTGCTATGGGTACTAGTATAGTATTGTTGTCGGTAATCCTGCAAAGATATAGATTGCCTGATGAGATAGTTGAGCAATTACTTGAAATTCAATGGTGGGATTGGGATTATGATAAAATCACTCGGAATATTCCGGCAATTGTTGGAACAGATATCGAAAAATTAAAACAGGCAGAATAATAATTATGGATATAACTACTACCGAAATTTATCACGATGGCCACCACACCCCACACGGTTGGAGGCGATGGCTTTTTTCTACCAATCACAAAGATATCGGCATTATGTATATCATATTTGCCGTTTTTGCCGGAATTGTCGGAGGTTTGTTCTCACTGCTTTTTAGGTTAGAGCTTGCAATGCCCGGCGGCACTTTCTTAAATCATGATTTCCAGCTATATAACGTGCTTATCACAGCACATGCGGTTATTATGGTATTCTTTATGATTATGCCGGCTTTGTTCGGTGGCTTTGGTAACTATTTTGTACCTCTGTTAATAGGGGCTCCCGATATGGCATTTCCACGCCTTAACAATATCAGTTTTTGGCTACTAGTGCCTGCTTTTCTTTTACTTATGGGATCAGCTTTTGTTGACGGTGGGCCAGGAACGGGCTGGACGCTATACCCTCCTTTAAGTAATTTAAGCGGTCACCCTGGTGCAGCCGTTGATATGGCTATTTTCAGTTTACATTTAACCGGTCTATCGTCAATCCTTGGATCAATTAACTTAATCGTTACTATCTTTAATATGAGAGCTCCGGGAATGGGACTTTTCAAGATGCCGTTATTCGTTTGGTCTATTTTAGTTACCGCATTTCTAATAATTCTTGCGATGCCGGTACTTGGTGGAGCTATTACTATGCTACTTACAGATCGTAATTTTGGAACTACTTTCTTTAAGCCTGACGGCGGCGGTGATCCTGTATTATTTCAGCATCTATTTTGGTTTTTCGGTCATCCTGAAGTATATATCGTAATACTTCCAGGCTTTGGTATAGTAAGTCAAGTTATTTCAACTTTTTCACGCAAACCTATATTCGGCTATCAAGGTATGATCGGGGCTATGGTGATCATAGGCTTTGTTGGATTTATCGTATGGGCTCACCATATGTTTACTGTTGGACTTTCTTATAATGCACTTATATATTTCACTGCCGGAACGATGATTATAGCAGTTCCGACGGGTATTAAAATATTTAGCTGGATAGCGACTATGTGGGGTGGTTCGATTACATTCCCAACTCCTATGCTATTTGCGATAGGATTTATTATATTATTTACGATCGGCGGCGTAACCGGCATAATCCTATCAAATTCGGCACTTGACAGAGTTCTGCACGATACATATTATGTTGTTGCACATTTCCATTATACGATGTCGCTCGGTGCTTTATTTACGGCATTTGCAGGCTTTTATTATTGGTTTGGCAAAATATCTGGTAAACAATATCCGGACATTTTAGGCAAAATTCATTTTTGGATTACCTTTATAGGCGTTAATTTAACTTTCTTCCCGCAGCATTTCTTAGGTCTTGCGGGCATGCCAAGAAGAATACCGGATTACCCTGAAGCTTTCGCCGGCTGGAATATGGTTTCGTCGATAGGAGCAGGTATTTCTATGTTTGCTGCCCTTTATTTTGTATTTATCGTTTTCTATACGCTAAAATACGGCAAAGATTGTCCAAATAATCCTTGGGGCGAAGGAGCAGACACATTAGAGTGGACACTTACCTCACCACCGCCGTTCCATACTTTTGAAACACCACCGCATATTGAGGGGTAATAGTGGCTTTGCTGCGTGGATGCCAAGTCATCATCATTGCGAGGAGTTGCCGTTAGCAACGACGCGGCAATCTCATAAGATAATATAAAAAACACTCCTGAGATTGCCACGTCAGCATAAATGCTGGCTTGCAATGACAGGACCTTTATGAACTGTCCGGTACTATGAAGCATTAGCTGACAGAAAAATAATAAAATGATAATAAAACGAGAATAAATATGTATAAAAAACCGATAATAGGTGTTACACCTGATTTAGCTCAAAATTGTGAAAAATATACTTACGCTGCTTTTCCATGGTACGCCTTGCGAAGAAACTATACCGATGCAATTATTGCAGCCGGCGGTGTACCGCTATTATTACCTTATCAAAGTGATACAATAAATCAGCTTATGGAACTTGTTGATGGTGTTGTAATGCCAGGCGGTGATGAGGACATACATCCTAAATTTTATGAGTCGGAATACGCCGAAGATATAGTAGTTTCTAATGAAGAACGTGATAATTTTGAGATATTAATTTTAAAGAAAGCATTAGAGAGAGATATTCCGGTTTTAGGAATATGCCGAGGTATGCAGTTATTAAACGTTATTTTTAAGGGTACACTTATTAAACATATTCCTGATTATATTGAAACTGTAATTAATCATACACAACCTTCGCCTAAAAATATCGTTTCGCATGCAATTAATATAGAAGCAAATACTAAACTTGCTAAAATAGCTAATAATCAGCTACACACTATGGTTAATTCGACTCATCACCAGGCTGCTAAACAACTTGGTAATGATCTTATCGTATCTGCAACAGCAGAAGACGGTATAATTGAAGCCATTGAATCAACGAAACATAAATTTGTTATCGGCGTTCAATGGCATCCTGAATATCTTAACGATAATGGAGTAGATTTAGAATTATTTAAAGAATTCGTAAAAGTTAGTAAGTAAATATTAGTTTTTAACATCATTAGATGAACATATTACAAACGCTTTATTATATTCATATCCAAGCGGCCAACAACATACGGAATTTTTAGAGCGTTCATATACGAAAGTAGAACCTCTACCATTGCCTTCTAGTTGATACTGACCATAAACTTACAGGTCCACATTGTTCTTGCCAAGCAATTGAATATTTTACCCGATTATCTTGCACATCCCATTATTGTAAACAGCCGCTAATAATATAATTCATTTCAGTCACAAATAGTTTAACCAATTTTTGTATTACCAAATCTTCTTGTTGTTCTACTTGTATATTATCACAATAAGCTATATGTGAGTTTAAATTATTAGCATAAGCTCATGATATTATAGAGAATAATAGTAAATAATATAATAAAAATTTTCATATGATACCTTATTTATTAAATGTAAATTAATATATTTAATAAGAAACTAATAATCAAATATTATTTATTGTACTATATTATCATTTTAAATAAGATTTCGGACCTTTGATCTGCTATATTATCGTCAAAAACATTATTTATGACTGCTGATTATTCTTTTTTGAAAAGTTTTGCTGAGTATATCATTGATAAATTAGGTAAAGATACAAAAGTTCAAATAATATTGCCTAATAATTTCTCATGCCTAGAATTAAAGAAGATTTTAACCGATAAATATAAAATTAACTTACCTATCATTATTCCTTTTAATTCTCTTATTTCAAAAAAAACCGATGCGGATTATATATCTAAAATAGAAGAATTACTTATTTTATCATCCATTATCACCGAATATAAAGAATTACCTTTGAATAAAAATGAATCATTAAAAGCTGCAGAACTTTTAAGAAAATTGTTTAATGATCTTATAATCAATAATATTGATATAAAATTAATTGAAGTCTATAACAATTCTAACTACTGGCAAAAGATTTATAAATTTCTAGAATATTGCTTTTTAAGATGGCAAGAAGAAATATCGTTTACTCAAAAACAAACTAAAGCAGTTTATAAATTAAAGCTATTACAAGAAGAAATAATAAAAATAAAAACAGGACATAAGCAGGTAATACTCGCCGGAATATTCAAGCCTAATATTTTGTTAAAAAGATTTGAAGAAGAATTAAAGGATTACATAATTCACTATAATCCTGCATCCAAACAGATTAGCGATGGTATATCTTATTATGAACCTAATGACATTTATGAAGAAACTAAACAAATATCTTATATATGTAGCCGTAATCAAGACAGACGGATTGCAATCGTTACAAATAATAATAAGCTTAAAAGAGTATATTGTGATTTTTTAGACAAATATGAAGATCTACTAGGTAATGACTTAAGGCTTACTAATATAGGTGAATTACTAACTTCCATTATTAAAATATTATGTAATAATTTTGATTTAAAACTTCTATTTTTATTACTTAAAAATCCTTTAATTAACTGCCCTACTGTGCAGCAGTTAGAGTTAATGCTATCTAATAAAAATCGTTTTATATCCTCACCGAAATATTTATTGCAATTACAATTTGATAATGAGGATATAAGAGAGTATTGCCGTAACTTAATAGATATTTTATTTACCGATACTCCACATAATATACAAGCTATTCTAACCTTAACTAAAGAAATAACTGAAAAACTTTTGCCTACTATTTGGGAAAAAGAAGGAGGAGCAGAACTACTTGAGTTTTTAACAAATTTAACTGCATATAGTAAATATATAAATTCAACGGATAAAAAGGATTTTCCTAAAATTTTTTCTTTTTTACTTTCTAATATCAAATATTACAAAAATACCGACGCTGCTAGTATTATTATAGGACGGCCTGAAGATTTAGTATTATGTGAATTTGACTTAATTATATTACCGCATTTTAATAATGAAAACTGGACACTGAGTGCTAAAGCTCACCCATGGCTTAGCAAGAAAGCCTTGCAGATACTAAATATAGATTACGATGAAATTGTCCCTACTCTATATTCAGATTACTTCAATTTATTTCTACAAAATAAGCAAATAGTTATACTGAATGCTAAAAAATATGATGGGAAACTGTCAGTGCCGAGTAATTTATTTTTGAAGCTAGCAAAAGGTTCTGTGTCACCCCGTGACTTGATCACGGGGTCCAGTAATTATATTGATACCGTGGTCAAGCCACGGTATAACAAGAGTATTGAGATCCACAGCCCCTCTTTCCCAACCACCTTATCAGTAACCGAAATAGAAACATTAATAAGAAACCCATACGGTTTTTATGCTAAGAAAATTCTTGGACTACGTAAAAAAGATCATATATGGGAAGAGCCTAAAATATCGGATTTCGGTAATTTGATTCATAAAGTTTTAGAGGAATATTCTAAAAATTACGACAAACAATATATCAATTTAAATTTGCTTGATAAACAAAATGCTTTAATAAATATCGGTAATCATATTTTATATAGCACTATTTTACCAAGCTACACAAAAAAAACTTGGCAAATAAAACTCACGGCTTTCAGCAAAGCTTTTATTTTATTTGATATAGAACGCCGAAAAAACTGCAAAGAAATCTATTTTGAAACTAAAGGGGAGTTACGGCTAAATATTGTAGGTCAAGATATAAAAATAATCGGTATAGCTGACCGAATTGAAATAAGTAAATCAAACAATATAACTATACTAGATTATAAGACCGGTACTATTCCGACTAAGAAAGAAATAGAACTTGGACTCTCGCCGCAACTTATCATAGAAAGTTTGATGTTACTAGAAAACGGATTTACGAAATGTAATTCTCTGTCCCTTTTATGTCATCCCCAGCCCCTTTTGTGTTATTCCCGCGAAAGCAGGAATCCAATTATAAATAACAATATTACTATCGCCTACGTAAAAATAACTAGTACCGAACCTTATGTGCACACAACGGAAATAGCTTTAAGCATCGAGACTTTAAATAGACATAAAGCCGGATTAGTAAAATTACTTGAACATTATATTACAAATAAATTCTTTTCTTATGATTTGAATTTATCAAAGTATAATGATTATTCGCATTTGAGTCGATAGGCTAATTATGTCATTCCTGCGCATGTGCATGGGTGTCAACTTAAGACTCGATGTCATTCCCACGTAGGCAGGAATCCAGTACTTTAAAACTTTTTTTAAAGCTCGATTTATTGCGCTTTACCCTAGGATTCCCGCCTACGCGGGAATATGACATAAACAAACCATGCAACAAGGCTTTCAGTCGCTCGCAATGACGGCTTAGCAACTGCTCGCAATAGTGCTTACAACCCCATCACTAACTTAAATTCTTTACTTTTAATAATCTTACTATTCGTATTATAAATAATCGGATCGTTAATTTTTTCATGACCGAATCTATTTGTTTTAAATACCGGTATATCTAAACTATCTGCAAAATTACGAAGCACTAACATTGTGGCATCAAGATCTTTACCAAATGAACCAAATATTATAGCCTTAACATCCTCAAATAACCCTGCTTGCTTTAAGTGTAAAAGCTCACGATCTAATCTAAAAGGAGCTACATTCACATCTTCTAAAAAAAGAATTTTGCCCTTAGTCTTTATTTGCCAACTCGTTCCTATACTAGTCTGTACCATAGTTAAGTTACCGCCTGTTAGTTTGCCGTTAACAAGATCACTTGATTTTGCTATATCGTTAAGAGGCACTAAATTATCTATAGTAACCTGCTTTACTTTACCTTTTAATATTTCAGCAAGCTTGGTAAAATTACCTTGATCTTGTTCCGGCTTTAAGAGATCGGCTATATTACTGCCGTGAATAGTTTTCCAGCCCCATTCTTGTGATAGAAAAAGATGTAACGCTGTTATATCGCTATATCCTATAAAGACTTTCTCTGTATTTGGTTTTGATAACTTTAGTAAATCGGGAATTATTCTCGCAGAACCGTAACCACCTCGTAAACTCCATACTATATTATCAGACTCATCAAATAATGCATCCCGCAGGCAATTAAATCTTACTGCATCGCTACTTGCAAGAAAGGGTAGCTTACCTTTAGCAAAACACTTAGAAGAAATTTGTAAATTTAGTCCATTAATATTTTTTAAATCCGACAAGGTTTTATTATCCGCTCCTGTTGCCGGAGCAACAACAGTAATAGAGATATTTTTTAGACTATGACCAGCAGAAAAAGTTGATATTGAAAAAAATAATATTATTAGTAAAGATATATTTTTAAGAATCATGAATATAATTGATAGGTATTGTTATATGAACAGGTAAACCTACTATGTCATGCCATGGCTTGACCACGGCATCCAGTCTTTATTTTATTTTTTCTAGATACCGTGGACAAGCTACGCTATGACAGAGGCAAGCACTGGATTCCCATTTTAGCTAGGGATGACATAAAAGGGAACAGAAATGACATAGAAAATGAGAATAACCTTACGAAGCTATTCTAAATAAAAAGCAACATCATCACCGGCAATCTCTACTGCTTTAGCCTTGATTTGGTCAATAGTAAGGCCACTATATTCTACAAACCAACCTAATACAGTATCGTCCTGACCAAAAAAATTAACTTTATCTAAATTACCTTTCCTCATATCATATACAAGCTTTAATGCTTCTTTTTGTGCTGGTAGTTCATGAGTATTAGATAGTGCTAAAGTCTTTACTTTTGCTCCAAGTTTATTCGCCAAAGCCTCTGATATTTCATCATCTTCAGATTTATCAGTTGAATTTTCGCTTATTCTAAGGTTTTCTATTATAGGTTCAACAAGCTTTGTCCATAGCTGGTCAGTTGAACTACAATCACAATCGGCTAGATATTTTCTACCTTCTTCTCCAGTTTTTACAGCATTATCAACAAACTCTTTAACTATCCACGTATTGTTAAATTTGTTATAAGCAGCTTTTATGAATAGTGCTAAATGATTAGAACCTAAATCTAAGAATTTTTGTTTAAGGTCCATAGGGATATGACTTTTTGTATCTAGCCATGTTTGCATTCCTAATAATATTTCTGACATTACCTTATTAGTGTCTTGTGTCGGTACAGTAATATTATTACTCTTAATAGTAACCTCAAGTGCATTTTGAGTACTAGCATCCAAGTTAGATACTAAGTTTTCATACTGGGCTGGGTTACTTTTAGCTTCTTTTAAAATGCTTACTATTGTCTTAAATCTTGGTACTATTTCTGAATGACTACCCGTAATGCTTGTCATCCAATCCCATTTAAAATATTCAAACCCGCCGGTAGCATGATTTGGAACTGCAACATGTGCAAATTTATGGTCATATCTAATGCCGATTACATTAAGATCGTTTTTATATTTCTTTACTTGAATATCGGTATTATTGCGCTGTTTTTTAAAGTGTTGCTCTAATTTTTTCATACTCTCCTCCTTAATTCATAGTTTTTAATTAGTGTCCATGTTATACATATATATTACTATATGTCAAAATAAAACACTAATAGAAATTAACTTTTTGCTATATCACAAGCATGTAAGTCACGCTTAAAGTACAAACTACTATTCTTATTTAAGATTACCCGATAAACCTGAACATTTTCAAGTACTCTTTGAACGTAATCTCTTGTTTCTCGATAAGGTATCAGTTCTATCCAGTCAATAACTTTTCTTGTATCTTTTATATCCCTTGGATCACCAAACCTATCTATCCATTTTACTACATTATGACTTCCGGCATTGTAAGAAGCAATGGATAGAATATAAGAACCTTTATGATTATCTAATAATTTTTTGAAATGATGCGCACCAAGTTTAATATTATATACCGGATTTCTAGTTAAGTCTGCTACATTACATTTAACATTTATGGATCTTGCGGTATCACAAGCAGTACCTTTAATAAGTTGCATGAGACCCATAGCATTTGCATAACTTACTGCTTTATGATCAAAAACCGATTCTTGTCTAATTATTCCATAAGTTAAATGAGGTGGGATAGGCAAACCTACTAGATTATAAGGCGTTGGAAAAGCACAATCCGGAATAAAAGCATTATTTTGGGCAGCAATTTTTGCCACCTCAACCATATGATTAGTATTATTATTTGCTTTAATAATATTCGCAATTATTTGAATTTCTGCAGAATTTTTAGTATTTTTCATTGCTGCTTTGGAATATATCAGGGCTAAGTAGTTTTTATTATATTTAACCAATAACCTTATTGCTTTAATAATCTCTTTATTTTCTATAATTTTCCTTTCTTCAGAAGTTATTACGGGAATAGGAGGTAAAACTAACTTTGTCCTATTTAATTCAATATTTGCTACCTGCCCATAAAAGGTAAAAGAATATTTAGCTGCCTGCTCGTAAAATTTTCTAGCCGTTTGCTTATCGCCTTTTGCTGCATAAGTACGACCGAGCCAATAAAACCCACGTGCCAAACTAATCGGAGTCTTAACAACTTTAATAAACTTATTAAAATGTACTAATGCTTGATCAGGCTTTTTTAAAAAACTTAAAGAAAGCCAGCCCGCAAGCCACTCCTGCTCCCTTATAGTTTCAGGACAAGTAGCAAAAGGAAGCGTTGCCATTCTATAGCTATTAGCAAAATCTTTGTAATCGATGAATTCACGAGCATAATAGGACTGAATACGACACCATTTAGCAAAATGTTTACGGTTATTTTTAGCTTTCTTAAACAAAGTAATAATTTCCTTTGTCGGCTTTTGCATTTTTTTCAAATCTAAATAACGATATAATAAACCGGAAGTATAGTATTTTTCAGGAACACTTTTAAAAAGCTTTTCAGCATTTGGCGATTTACCTATAATCGCAATTTGGACTTTAAAAGAATTACGGTAACCTTGCTCTACATATTTCAGGGATTGCTCAGCAGATCTAATATCATTTTTCCATAAATGTTCTTCTATTCGCTCTAAATGATCACTCGCAGTTAAATATTTATGCCACTTATTGTAATATGCATTTTCTTCTTCAGGAGTGAAATTAGCGTATACCCAAGCCTCTTTAATAATAGGTAGTAATATCTTCTGATCTTTGATTAAACTACTTGCAGCTACCGCATAAAATTTATAACCTTTGCCGGTAAGAGGAGGATGTTTACTAAACCAATCAACAATTACTTTTTTATTTGTATTATTATTTAGATATTCTTCTGCTCTTTCTTCAAGCAGCTTATTTTGAGGCCAATCCGGGTTATTGCATAAAAACCTTATTACATGTTCAAAACTATTATCTGAATATTTATTATCTAAATATTTCTGAGAAAATACAATTTTTGTTAAAATTTTATTATTTACTTCTAGAGCTAAATCTTCGGCTTGTGACCAATTTTTTTGATCGATATAGGTAAAAACTTGCTTAACATTATCTACAGCATCAGAATTAGCATTTACTTTCAAAGCTAATAACAACAATATAGAGGTTAACAATTTTATTGTGATTTTCATAAGTTTTATGATTTGTTGCGTGGATACCTAATAGTCATTACGAACTACTAAAAGCATTGTTGTATGGTTCGTTGATGTCATTCCCGCGCAAGCAGAAATCCAGTAAAACCTATAAAAAACTTATTTTTTATAGGTTTATCTAATATGTAATTTTTGTATCAATATTAAGGTTAATTTTCTGGATTCCCGCCTACGCGGGAATGACATAGAGACCCACTAAACACCGGTAGAACCAAAGCCACCGCTACCACGCATCGTTTCCATAAGACTACTACTTTCTTCCCATAATATACGTTCGTACTTTGCGATTATCATCTGTGCAATTCGCATGCCTTTTTCTATAATAAAATCTTCTTTACCGAGATTAATAAGAATGACCTTTATTTCACCTCGATAATCTGCATCAATAGTACCGGGTGAATTAGCAACCGTGATACCGTGCTTAACGGCAAGACCCGAACGGGGTCTTATTTGGGCTTCAAACGAATCCGGTAGTGCTATAGCGATGCCTGTTGGAATTAGCTGTATTGCGGTTGCTTTTATTGTTATAGGTTGCTCGTTTGCGGCTATTAAATCCATCCCCGCACTATGCTCTGTAGCATATTCCGGCAGACTGCCGGAAAAATTTTCTAGTTTTTTAATTTTAACTTGTGTTATTGTCATATTATTTCATATCAAATTTATCGTTAATAATTTTATTTTCTACCGCATCAATTAAAGAACTAGCAAGATTATCGGTTAATATCTTACTTCCCATACCAAGTTTCTTTTTAAGCCAAGGTTGCTTAGCACACAGATATTGAAACTTAATATTATCACCGAATTTTTCTTTCATTACGCTATACATATCACCTATGCCATCAATTAAGCCGTAATCAAGCGCCGTTTGCCCTGCCCAAAATTCACCGTTAAATAAAATTTCGTCTTGCTGAGTTAACTTCCCTGCTCTTCTTGTTTTTACATATTCTATAAAATGTTCATAAACCTGCTTTTGCAAATCTTTGATAATTTTAAGATCATCTTTATTAATAGGTTTAAACGGATCCAATACTGATTTATTCTTGCCTTCCGTATACACTCTTCTCTCTATCCCAAGTTTATTAATTGCTTCATGAAAACCGAATCCGCTTGATACTACTCCGATACTACCGATAACCGAACTCGGCAAAGCATATATCCGGTCACCGCTACAAGCCAGCCAATATCCGCCTGAAGCCGCCATATCTTCAATAAAACTATAAATTTTTATTTTATTTTCTTCAGCAAGGTCACGAATACGTTTTGCAATAAGTTCAGATTGTACCGGAGAACCGCCGGGAGAATTAATAATTAAACATAATGCTTTTAATTTCTTTATTTTAAAAGCTTTTTCTATTAGAGCATTTAATGATTCTAACGTAAGTCCCGATTGCATAGTACTTACTTTACCGATAACACCGCTAAGGCGTAAAACGGCAATCACCTCTTTAGAATTACCAAAAACCGAAGCAAATAATTGATCTAATTTACTTATCTGTCGTTTGGTTATTATCTGATCAAATTCAGCATTCGCCATAGTTGATTTATTTACTTCATTCATTAATTTTACTCATTTTTAATTTAATATACTCGTTTCATTTGAAAAATTGGCTATGTTGTCTTATAAGATCTGTGGTACTCACCTATTAAGTATACGCTCTGCTCCTCGCCTTATAGACTCCTTGCTCTTTTCCAAATTACACTTCGTCTATTTACTTGGAGTTACTATAGAGCATCCTTTTTTATTGGCAGCAAAGGCTTAGCCGGTCTATTCAGAGATTGCGCGTTATAACTATTTTTAGGTTCAGGATAATTTCCGGAAATGGCAGATAAAATAGTACCTCTAACTTTTTCGTCATACCAATTTGTATTGCCAACAAAGCTAGTTACTATTTTGCCGTCTGGGTCTATTAATATACTAGTCGGCAAACTAACAACCCCTAAGGCTTTAAATAATTCATTTCTATAATCATGATAAATCGGCAAATATCTTATATGATAGCTTTTAAAATATTCTTTCACAACTTTTATGTCTTGATAATCTTCTGAAATAGGAATTACTGAAAAAGGTAATTTCCTAAAATCTTTTTGCAAGATATCAAGGTCAGGCATTTCTTTGACACAAGGAGCACTCCAAGTAGCCCAAAACACTAACAATATAGTCTTTCCTTCAAACTGATCAAGAGAATATTGATTTTTTTCTTCATCAAAAAAAATTATATTATCAGGAACGCTTGAACCTCTTAAAAATGCTAATTTATCCTTAGGCTGCTCATAGAGCCTAGCATGAATTTTAGGAATAAAAATTATTATAGATAATAAAAATACTATAATATATATAAGATATTTATTATAATTTCTTAAGGTCATATAATAATTTATAATAATGAAGATATTTTATTTATTCGTATTAGCACTTACATTATGTAGTTGTGGTATAAAAAAGCCTTTAGAAGCACCGCAGAAAGAGGCAAAACGTCATTGCGAGCAGTCGTAGACTGCGTGGCAATCTCGTCAAATATCCTGAGATTGCTTCGTCAAATTACTGCGTAATTTTCCTCGCAATGACGTACTGTATCAATACCTCTTAAACGTCGTACCTTGCAAAACTAAGTCAAAACAATAAGACGGCATATTTTCTTGCGGTTCGATCAATATCGGATTTACTTCACCGCACTCATTATCACACATATTTTGAGCAGATAAGTCTAAGCGTGTTTCGAGAGTAGTAAGACTAGGATGCTCTATTCTTATATTTGCACTTCTCAAATAACGAGAAGATGTATAAGGCAACATGCTAATAAAGTAATATTCTCCTTTATTATTAGTAGTAGCAATACCGGAACCGGTAAAACTTGAATCGCTTTTACTTGTAAATCTTCTTTTATCAACTCTAGTTTTTAAAGGTTCGTAAGGATATTTACCCCCGCTTCCTGCTTGCCATAAATAAACTTTAGCATCCGCAACCGGCACGCAATTTTGATCTAATACTTTTCCTTTAATTAATATCCTTTCACCGTAAAATTTTGATAATCTTCCTGTTTTACGTAATAAATTATTAGTAGTTTCAAAAACTTTCGGTTCATAATCATTAAATATATTTCTAGTAATTTTACAACGATTAAGCTTATTAGGGTAAGTTTTAGAAGCAGCAAATATGTTTAATGTCCATAAACATAAAAAACAAAATATAAATTTTTTCACTTTTCACCACTATATTTATAAAATTCTGCATCTAAATTTAAATCAATTATTTTTATTAATCAAATTATTTTTATTCTCATTTGATTATTAAGTAATTGATTGTTATAGTAAACTTTGTTATACTAAAATATTATATATATGCAAAAATTTTTATCTTTAATAATTGTAATTCTAATACTTTACAATATAGTAAAGTTAAAAATATCTCCCGACAACAATAATCTTACAACTGTAGAGCAAACGGCTTCAAATAATTCATCTACCGATGAAAACCAAACTAGTATAAATAATGAACCTCCTATTTCATTAAACGGCAACTTATTTGAACGTACGGTTTCAAAAATAGTAATAAATGCTCTTAAAACCGAAGAAGGGAAAGCATTTTTTGAAAATATTTTACAACCGTTAAATGGACCTATCAATCCTAATGATTACACTATTGAAGTACGTAAGGATTTAGTAAAAACACTGTTCAAAATTAATACGCTCGGTAGCGGTAATATCGGTCCCGCTTCTTGTGGACATGTAGTTACCGTATTTTATCAAATATCAGATATGAACAATACTTTAATATCTGAAGATACTAAGACTTTTACTTTAGGCTCTGCTCCTGTAATGCTTGGCTTAGATAATGTAATAATCGGTATGATGGTAGGAGAAGCACGAGAAGCTATTATTCCGGCAAAATATGCTGTTAATAATAGTAATAATATTATCTTCGATGATGCTTATAATTATAAAGTTAATGTAATTTTAAAATCCATATTACCGCAAAATTTTGTTAAAAGTAATGAAGTTAAAATTTATGACGATGAGATAGCTTATCGTGTTCCTTTATTATGTGGTGAAAAAGTAAGCTTTAATGCTAAAATTACTCGCTTATCAAACGGTAAAATACTATATGATTCAAAAGCAAAAGGACAACAAATAGATATGAAAATCGGCGATATTACATATCCTTTAATTTTTTCTTACGCCTTGCAAGGTAAAGTAACGATTGGAACACGCAGTGTTATTGCTGAAGGCAAAACATTTAAAACTTTAGGTTCTAACATAAATAAAATTATTTCTCATGAATCGTTACCGATAAATGAATATCTTTTGCTTGAACTAGGAGACTTTAAACAAAATTAAATAAATATGAAACAAAATAAAAGTCAAAGACAAAAAAATTATATTTTATTATCTATCCTTGTCATAATGATAATAATTGTATATCTTATAGCATTAATAAAAATTGCAGGATAAATTTTGTAATTATTAAAAATTTAAAACTCAAATTAAACGAGTATATAAGCATCTTACTTTAAACTTTAATTATAGTATGGAAATTATTAAAAAAAACAAAAATATTATTATATTAGTAGGTTTAATATTTTTAGCAGTAATTATTTATATCTCTACAAGTAAGAGTTCCGATAATAAAACAAACGATAATATATTAGAAGTAAAGATAGCTATACAAGATCATAAATTTGTTCCGAATATAGTTGAAGTACCAAAAGCGACTAAGATAAGGTTAATTGTGCATAATAAAGATGATACGGTAGAAGAGTTTGAAAGTCATGATTTACATCGTGAAAAAATAGTTATGCCAAATGAGTCAATACATATTATACTTGCACCTCTCAAGTCCGGAAAATATGAATTTTTTGGAGATTTTCATCAAGATACGGCTCAGGGTTTTATAATTGTTAATGATTAGATAAAAAATATGTTTAAAATTGCTTTAGTAGTGTTTCGTGAATGTTTAGAAATATCCTTATTACTTGGTGTAATACTCGTCGTAACAAAACAAATCGAAAAATCTCGTCTTTATATTATTGCTGGAGTAATGCTTGGAGTAGTATTTGCTTCAATTTTTGCATTTTTTACACGTAAATTATCTTTATCTTTTGGCGGAATAGGCGACGAGTTATTCGATTCCGGAATTATGATACTAATAACAATTCTGATTAGCTGGACAATAATATGGATGCAAGGTTACGGTATAAAAGTAAAGCAACATATAAACGACTTATCAGTAAAAATTCATGAAGGTAATGCCAGTTATTTCATGTTGTTTTTTTTAGTTGCTACTACTATATTACGAGAAGGTGCAGAAATTATTATTTTAGTATATAGTATATCTTCAGTTGAAACAATATCAAGCAGTATTTACTTGCAAGGAGTGATAATAGGTGCTACAAGTGGCTTCTTACTTGGTTTAGTAATATATTTCGGTTTCATTAAGATTGCTAATCAAAAATATATTTTTAAAATCTCTACCATATTATTAATGCTAATAGCAGGCGGATTTGCAGCAAGTGCTGCAGGTATTTTAACCTCTTCCGGTCTAATTATGTTTTTATCCGATCAACTTTGGGATAGTTCATGGTTAGTAGCAGATAGAAGTATGATAGGTAAAATCTTACATATTGTTACCGGTTATATTGCAAGACCTAACGGGCTACAAGTACTGGCGTATTTTACTACTATATTACTGATAAATATTTTCATACAAATAAAATTAAGATATTCCAAAAATAACTTAATATCAGTACAAAAAAATGAATCAAATTAATTTTATCAAAGAGAACAATTAAATTAAATATGTTAAAACTTTTATCAGAAATTGGTCCGGTAATAGCATTTTTTGCAGGCTTTTTTTATGGAGGCGGTATACAACACGCTACTCTTTATATGCTTATTACCTCTGTTATTTGTATTACCCTTTGTTATGTTATAGATAAGAAAGTATCCAAGCTTTCTATTATTTCTACGACTGTTTTATTAGTTTCGGGAAGCATTACTTTAATTAGCGGCGATTCAATGTATATAAAAATCAAACCTACTATATTATATGTTATTTTTGGAATAATATTTCTCATGAGCGGTATAAGAAAAAATCCTTTTATCAAATATGCTTTAGAGAGTATAGTACGTCTTAAAGAAGAAAGTTGGATAACCTTAAGCTATAGAACAGCAGCTTTTTTCTTTTTTATGGCTGTAGTTAATGAAGTAGTTTGGCGTAATTGCTCAGATGCAACATGGGTAAAATTCAAAGTATTCGGTGTAATACCTATTACTTTTATATTTATTTTACTGCAATTACCTCTTTTATTAAAGAATAAATTACCGAATAGTAAGATATGAGATATAATACCTTACTATTTTTACTTTAGCGTAGGTGTTGTTGCATGGACCGGTAAAATCCACTGTGTCACCCCGTGGCTTGACGACGGGGTCCATACAAACAATTTAAAATACTAATATTATTAGTATTTTAAGCTGGATCCCACGATCAAGTCGCGGGATGACACAGGATTCCTGCTTTCACAGAGATAACACCGATGGCTTTTTAAAAATTGTCCGGTACTATAATAAACAAACAGTTAATTCTTGAACAAATACAATCTTTTTAAAAATCATAGGGTACTCTTGTTATGATATTACGAGTTCTAATTTTTATAGCTCTTTCTTTTAGTCTATCTGCTTGTTTACCTGCTATTTTTACCGCAGCAACCACTACCGGCATTGTTGCTTCAAAAGATCAACCAATATCTGAAACATTAAATGATTCAAGGATTTCTGCCAGCATTAAAGCTGATTTAGTAAAAAATAATTTTAGAGATTTAGGTGCTAAAATAAAGGTTGAAGTATCACAAGGAAGAGTATTATTAACAGGAAATATTCAAAAAGAATCTGATGCGTTAAAAGCCATAGAAATTGCTTGGAATCAAAAAAGCGTAAAAGAAGTTATTAATGAGTTGAAAGTAAATAAAAACAGTAATCATTTTGACTTAGCCCAATATACTAAAGATAGTATGATAACCACGCAAATTAAAGCTAAAAATTTAGTCAGAAAAGACATTAAATTTGCTAATTATACTATTCTAACTATAGATAATATTGTTTATTTATTTGGAGTTGCAAGATCAGAAGAAGAGCTAGAAAAGCTTGCTTCTATTGCATCAAAAATAAAAGGGGTTGAAAAAGTTGTGTGTTACGCTAAAATAATGAATAACTTTAACACAAATAATGATAATAGTGAAGAATCATAAATTTAAATTAGACCTCTTGCAGAATGAAGATAATAAAGAGAAATTTGACGGAAACACGGCATGTAGCACTGCAGCATACACCTTAGTACGTGAGGATGCGAGTACCGGATTGACGTATACCGCAGATATTTCAAAAGTTGGAAATCAAATAAGTGGTGAGCCTGCACAGCGTATAAAAATACGTGAACACAGACAAATCCCGAAATTTGACTTACCAAATCTTAAAGTATCAAAGGTATACAAATTACCTTTAGGAGCAAGTTATGCAAAGGGTTTATTACTTTTGTTAATTTTTTGTTTTGGTCTAAGCGGTTGTAATACCTCAAAAAGATTACCTTATTCCCACAAATATGCTTACAAAGAATTATCAAAAGATGATCCTCATAATCTCACTTATAAAGGACATTATAAAGTCGGTAAAAATTATAAAATAAAAGGAAAGACTTACAAACCTCACAACCCTAAATCTTTTACCGAAACAGGTTATGCCTCATGGTACGGTGGACTTAAAGACGGTTTTCACGGTAAAAAAACAGCTAATGGCGATAGATTTAATAGAAATTTATTAACTGCTGCACATAAAACTCTTCCGCTCCCTTGCTTAGTTAAAGTTACCAACAAAGCCAATAATAAAGCAGTAATTTTAATGGTTAATGATAGAGGTCCTTTTAAGAAAAATCGTATAATAGATGTTTCTCAAAAAGCGGCTGAAATTTTAGCATTTAAAAATCAAGGTATAACTAAAGTAAAAATAGAATATTTACCTAATGAAACTGAGAAATTTCTAAAAAATATTAATCTAAAAAAACCACAAAGTAAAACTTTAGCTAAAAACTCTAAAAAATCTTCATCTAATAAAGTTACAAACAACAATAAATGTAGCGTTAATTGTCATATAAAACTTATAAATTTAAAGTATAAATTGGCAGTAACTCCTTAAAAGATGTGTGAATATTAAAGCGTCAATAATCGTAGGCGTTGTTGCGTGGCTCTTTTAACGTCATTGCGAGGAGCAACTTAAGTTTCGACGAAACAATCTCAGCAGTTTTTGTATTACCTCATGCGATTGCCACGACCACTTTGTGGTCTCACAATGACGATACATATCAACTACGTATATTCTTTTTCTTTATTATTTTTGATTTAGCTTTTGTAGTAGATTTATTATTAGAGGCAAGCTTGATTGAAGGTTTAGGGACTATAGGCTTAATATTAAAATGCTGATCTAATAGCCCCATCATCTTTTGATCACGAGATGCGGCACTTTTACCGCCTGTAACAACGGCAATCAATGATTTACCGTTCCTAGAAGCAGTAGTTACTAAATTATAACCTGCCGGTGTATGAAAACCTGTTTTCATCCCTTCTGCACCTTGATAATTTTTAGTAACCCTATTATGTCCGTTTACTACGTTTCCACGAAATACAAAGCTGGTTTTAGCAAATAACGGATAAAATTTAGGATAATCTCTCTTCAAAGCCATAGCAAGTTTAGCCATATCTCTTGCGGTAGTTTGCTGCAATGGGTCATGCCAACCTGAAGCATTTTTAAAATAGGTCTTCTTCATACCGAGCTGTTTAGCTTTAACATTCATTAAATGAGCAAAAGCTTTCTCTGAACCTTTCATGCCCTCAGCAACCGTTACAGCAGCATCATTAGCAGATTTTATAATTAATCCATTAATTGCCTCTCGAACGGTTATAGTTTCCCCTGCTTTTAAACCCAGCTTACACGGTGGCATTTTTGAAGCTTTTGCTGATACAAGTAATTTTTTATCTAAAGGTAACTTACCGGCTTCAATTGCTTCAAACATTAAGTATAGAGTCATTAGCTTAGTTAAAGAAGCGGGGTAAATCCGAATTTGTGCATTATGGGCCTGCAACACTTTACCGCTTTTTGCATCCATTACTAAACTAGTTTGAACAGGAGGTTTAGGGGTATTTTTTACAGCTTTTTTTGCTTCGCTTATAGGCGCAAAGAAAAATGTTACGACACAAATATAAGGTAATAAAAATTTCCTAAACATTTTAAATAAATAAAATATTATTCAAATTAAACCAAGTGTGATTTTTCGTCATTGCGAGGAAAAATTGAAAATTTTGACGAAGCAATCCAGTAAAAAATGCATAGCATTTTTTTATTATTTTCCTAGATTGTCATGCTTCCTACGGTCGCTCTGCAATGACGATGAAAATAATACTTACTACACATTAACCTTTTTATTAAGATACATTAAGATAAACAAAGCAGGCAAGGCTAAAATTATAGTAAAGAGGAAAAAACCGTCCCAGCCCATCATATTTACGAGTTTTCCAGCATAAATAGTGACAGTATTGTTACATAAACTACTAGCACTACTAAGTAAAGCATATTGTGTTGCGGAATATTTTTTATTACATAAATTACCTATATATCCAACTAAAGCAGTAGCACCCATAGCGGCAGCAAAATTCTCTATAGTAATAGCAATTAATAAAGCTTCAAAAGAAGGAGGCTGATGATTAAGCCAAATAAATGCAAAATGCGTTAAGCTTTGGGCAATACCGGTAATAATCAAACCTTTAAAATTCCCCACCCTATACATTACAATACCACCGACAAAACCGCCGACTAAGGTTGCAATCAATCCATAAAGTTTAGCTATTATTGCTATTTCGCCTTTTGTATAACCAAGCTCTATATAAAAAGGTGAGGCAACCGCTCCAAGCATAGCATCGCCTAATTTAAAAAATATTACCGCAAGTAAAATAGTTGCAGCAAATTCTCTTTTGAAAAAATCCTTGAAAGGATTAATTACTGTAGAAATCCATGAAGTAATAGAAATAATATGAATTTTTTCTCTTGCTAATTCTTTTTCGTTTACGGTTATTATAAATATCGTTGCAACGACAAATATTATAGCTATAACACAGAAAGTTAGTTGCCAATTATTTCCAGTTATTTCTGCAAGGTACAAAGCACCTGCCCCTGTAATAAGCATACCGATTCGATAACCGAATACAGCGGTTGCACTAGCTATGCTTTGTGTTTCTTGATCAAACTTATCTATACGCAACGCATCAACGGCAATATCAAACGTGCTAGATAAAAAGCCTAATAATATAGTCAAAAAATAGAAAGAAGTTAAAGAAACTTCAGGATTTTCCTTGCTCATAGCAATTAGTACTAAAGCCATTAAAGAGCTACATAATATAAGCCAGCTTTTGCGATGTCCCCACCTACTTAAAAAAGGTATTTTAAAATTGTCGACTAGAGGCGACCAAAATACTTTTAACGAATATGATAACCTTGCAACCGCAAAAGTAGTAATAACGGCGATATCTATACCGGATTCTTTTAACCATACCGCAAGAGTAGAAAAAATTATAACCAGCGGCATACCGCTAACTATTCCTAAAATAAATATTTCAAATAATCGATAGTCTTTAAAAATCTTGGTAATGCGCATTGTGATATTTCATTAAATCGTCATTGCGAGGAGGGGCATAGTCCCAACGTGACAATCTAGGAAAATAATAAAAAAATGCTATGCATTTTTTACTGGATTGCTTCGTCAAAATTTTCAATTTTTCCTCGCAATGACGAAAATATTAGTGTTGCAATAATAATTAATAAATATAAGCTATTTACTTTATAAATCAACCATTTTCTCTTAACTCCTTATTATACAACCTATAATATTCATCTTTATTCTTAAGCAATTGTGTATGAGTTCCTTGTTCACAAATCTCACCGTTTTTCATGACGATAATATTATCAAGATCGGTAATACTGCTTAAACGATGCGTAATAATTAAAGTGGTTTTTCCTTGGCGTAATTTCTTTAACGATTCTAGAATTTTCTGTTCGGAAGCTTGGTCTAAGCTGCTTGTTGCTTCATCCCAAATTAAAATAGGGGCATCTTTTAAGAAAGCTCTAGCAATAGATAAACGCTGACGCTGACCGCCTGAAAGAGTCGTCCCCTGCCCCCCTATCTGCGTGTCGTAACCATTCGGCAGATGCATAATAAACTCATGAGCATCGGCATATTTTGCTGCTCTAATTATTTCTTCTCTTGTAGCGTTTTCCTGACCGTATGCTATATTTTCTGCAACGCTTGTATCAAATAAATGAGTATCTTGAGTAACTAAGGAAATCTGACCTCTAAGTGAAGTAAGCTTAATATCTTTAATATCATGATTATTAATTAAAATTCTTCCTTCATTTGGATCATAAAAACGCACTAATAAATTACTAAGCGAAGTCTTAGCACTACCTGAACGCCCGACAAACGCAATAATTTTATGAGGCTCTAGCCTTAAATCTATATATTTTATAGCTATTTTACTCTCAAACCTTAAAGCTAGTTTTTCAAAAGTAATTTGTGGATTATATAAATCTACGTCTTTAGCATCTTCATGATCTTTAATAATAGGCTCGGTATCCAAAATACTAAATACCCTCTTAGCTGCTGCTATTCCTTCTTGCAAATTAATATTTAACGATACCAAACTTTTAAACGGTCTATAAGCCGCTGCAAAAGAAGCCAAAAAAGCAAAAAGAGCCCCTGGCGTACTTTTCCCCTCTAGGACTAGATTACCTCCATACCATACCATCCCTCCAACTGCAAGACCGCTTAAACCCTCCATAATCGGTGAAACCATCGCATCTAGCTTAGATGTTTTTTTGTAGAACTCTAAAATATTATTAATAATCAACGATGCTCTATTACTTTCTATTTGTTCGCCTACAAAAGATTTAATAATCTTAATTGACTGAAATGTTTCATCAAGCCGAGAGGTATAATGCCCAAGCTCTTCTTGTGACTGTGCAAATATTCTTCTTATCTTTCTACCCATCCTTTGCACCGGATAAACAGCTAAAGGGAAAACAAGAAAAACTATGCAAGATAATAGCGGTTCTAAATGAAACATTGTTGCTATTAAACATACTACAGTTAGAAAATGTTTGGCACATCCGACAAGTAAGTTAGAAACAGCTCCACGCATCAAAGAAATATCATTAGTAAAACGAGATATTAAACGTCCTGAAGATTGGTTTTGAATAAAAGAAATATCAGCAAATAACAAATGCTCATACATTTGTATCTGTAAATCGTTTAGTACCCTCTGCCCAACAAATTTTATTAGATAATTCTGATAATACTCTGAAATGCCTTTTATAACAAAAGTTACAGTAAGCACTATAGGCATGATTATAAGCATTTTCTTATCATGCGTTAAAAAAACCTTATCAATAATAGGTCTAGCCGCATGTACGATCACTGCCGTACAAAGTGCTGCAACAACCATACAAAATATCGAAAAATATATTTTATTTGCGTAAGGTTTAACATGATCTTTTATCAGCCTTTTTATAACATCTGCGGCTGTGTAGTTATCATTTAAATTATTGTTATTCATTCTCGTTAAAAATATTAAATTGATGATGTGATTGATTCGGTACAGGCATTTGCAAATGCTCAAAAGCGGCAATCGTGATTACCCTACCTCTAGGAGTTCTTTGTAGTAAACCTATCTGTATAAGATAAGGCTCTATGGTTTCTTCAAGTGCATCACGTTGTTCAGATAAGGCAGCTGCAATCGTTTCAATTCCAACAGGACCGCCGTTATAATTATCCGCTATGAATTTTAGATAACGATAATCATTGCTATCAAGTCCTATGCGATCAACTTCCAAACGATTTAACCCAAAATCAGAGATTTCCTTATCTACTCTTGATTTACCGTCAACTGCTGCAAAATCTCTTATACGACGAAGCAATCTTAATGCAATTCTTGGCGTTCCTCTACTTCTTTTAGCTATTTCTTCAGAACCCGAATCGGTCAAATCAATATCAAGTAGTTTACTTGCTCTATTTAGAACTTTCTTCAATTCCTCGGTATTATAAAAATTTAGCCGCATAGGGATACCGAACCTATCACGCAAAGGATTACTAAGCAGCCCGAGGCGTGTGGTAGCACCGATTAAGGTAAATTTCGGCAAGGTTATTTTCACTGACCTTGCGGCAGATCCTTCACCGATAATTATATCAAGCTCAAAATCTTCCATGGCAGGATATAAAACTTCTTCAACCGCAGTATTTAAGCGGTGGATTTCATCAATAAATAATACATCGTTCTTTTCAAGATTGGTAAGAATAGCAGCAAGATCAGCTACCTTAAGTATAGCAGGACCGGAGGTGGATTTAAAATTACCGCCGATTTCGTTAGAGATAATTTTAGCAAGCGTAGTTTTACCAAGCCCGGGCGGACCGTAAAATAAAGTATGATCAAGATGCTCATTTCGAGATTTTGCAGCCTTAATAAATACCGAAAGATTTTCTTTAATCTGCTGTTGACCGACAAATTCTTGCAAATATGACGGCCTTATTGGCAATTCTTGATCATTTTCACTTTTTTCAGGTGATAATATATTAGTCATTATTTTAAATCGAATATAATGACTAATAATAGCCAAAAAATAGTTTTATGCTATAAATTATTTTAGACTTTTATATTAGCCCTCTTCATAGAAACTAGTTACCCCTTCTCTAAGTTTATCTACGGTTTCAAAAAATTTTTCTGTATCAGTGACGCCTAAGTTTTGTAATTCTTCTTTAAGGTAATTTTGATTTAATCCTTTATATAACTTGAAATAATGGCCAAATATCTTATTTAATAATATTATATTACGATTTTCATAATAATTTTTCAAAACTTCTGCTACATCTTTTAGCGTAAGGTTATTTTCATCAGTTATTTCTGTAATTTGTGCGTCCAATTCTTGTCTATCTTGAGATTTCATTCCTATCTTATAACCTAAAATTTACATCCAATTAAGCTTTTATTCTCTTTTATAGCATCCGATAAGGCTTTCTTTGATTCCTCGCTTACTTCTGTACTTAATGAAAAATTCAATCCAGCAAGTTTAGTATTTTTAATAAATGAGGATCAGGCAGGAACATTATTATCACAAAATATCCCACTTATATCTAAATCGCTTATTTTTGTTTCGTTTACTCTTAAGGTATCTAAAAGAACATCTATCTTATTAACATTATTCAAAGCATTTATAAAACTAATGTCGGTAATTCGGCATAGCGGATCTTTAAAAAATTCAGCAAATAACTTTATTGATTTTAAACTCCACGCAAAACTATCAGTGCTTAAGCACTTTATAGTAGCGTCTCCTTGTAAAGCATTCAATAACCCATTTTAAAGCATCTTCAGGAATTTTAGAGTATCCAGCAGCTGCAAATAAGTAGCAGAGTCTTTCTATAGCTCTTTTAATATTTCTTCAGCCTGTATTTTTCCTAAATATTCTATTAACTTGGACATATATTTTACCTATTCATTTTAGTAATTAAAATTAATATAAAATAACTGCTAATTTATCAACTAAAAATTAGAATTTCGATTTTTCAGGGCTGTTTTGATTAATTCATCAATAGAGATTTCGGGATTTTGGGTAATGATGCCTTGAACAGCGTTTTGAGCTTCAAATCTAGAAAATCCTAGATTTACTAGAGCTTTTATTACTTCATTACTTGCAACGGGTGTGATATTCTTAATATTTAAGCTCTCTTTAATAATAGCTGAACCGCTTGATATTTTCGCTACTTTACCTTTCAGCTCTAGCACTATACGTTCAGCAAGTTTAGCCCCTACTCCGGATATTGCTTTAAATATATTTTTATCTTCATTATTTACAGCAATTTGAATATCTGAAGGCGTAAGGCTTGATAAGATAAATAAAGCCATTCTTGTACCTATACCGTTTACTGATTGTAGTAAATTAAAAAAAATCTTCTCTTCTAGAGTCAAAAAACCGTAAAGATGAATATGTTCCTCTCTAACATGGGTTTCGATAAATAGTTTATAAAACTCCCCTTCAGCAAGTTTACCTAAAGTTTTACCTGAAGCATAGACTAAGTACCCTACCCCGTTTACGTCAATTATAACGTAATCATCGCCTTGGGAATCAACTTTACCACTTAATTTACCGATCATATATTTACTTTTTCTTTTTACTATATATTAAAATTAGTGTCGGTAAAGCGGTAATAATTGCTGCTAAGATGTAATGAATAACAAACGGTCTATCCATCATATGACACTGCCCATCATTAGGAATAGTTTGAGCCAAAACCATATAAGCAACTATTATCGTCACTACTATATATAGACCGGTAAAAAACAAATATTTTATAAAATTTTTCATGTTGATCTCTTTTTGAATCAGTGATATGATGTTATTTCTACGAAAGCAGAAATCTAGGGGTAAAGCAAGATAAATCAAGCTTTTAAAAAGCTTTAAAGTACTGGATTCCGGCTTTCGTGGGAATGGCATCAGAGGTTTTTGCTTCTCTTAAGTTAACACTCATACACAAAAGCGGGAATGACATTAAAAACTACACAAACTTATAATAAGTTTGATTCTTATCCCCTGTACTTATTAAAAGTTTACGCTCTAAACCATATAACAAATCTCTACTAGCCGTTGCCGTAGAAATATTTTTATGTACAGTAATATAATCTTTTCTAGAAAACCATTGATCTATTAAATTAACCTTAGCAAATTCCATTCTAGATAAAGGCGTATTTGCCTCATATGTAATATTATTACTATATAATCTTAATGCTGCAACTATTTTATCAAGCATAAACTCGATAAATAAGGTCGATTCACCAAGCTTATCACACTTACTTAAAACACTATAATATTCACTTTGATTATTCCTTATCAAACTTTCAACGGAAATATACTCAAAAATTTTATTAGCTTGCATTAGTAATAATTGTTGCCATAATCTACCGATTCGTCCGTTACCGTCTGAAAAAGGATGGATAAATTCAAACTCATAATGAAATATACAAGCTTTAACTATTCCAGAAATTTGCTTATCTTGTGCTATAAACTCAAATAAATCCTGCATTAATAAAGATACACGGCGTGCCGTAGGGGCAAAATATATAATCTCTGTGCCTTTAAATATAGCGGCATTACCTTTACGCCACTTTCCGTTATCTTCTACTAATCCTTGCATTAATATCTCATGTGCTTTTAATAATGATTCAATTTTGAAGGGATTAAATATAGTCAGATTATTGTATAGTTTTATAGCATTTTTTACTTCTACAATATCTTTTTCAGGTGCGAGTACACGCTTGCCGTTTATTATATCGGTTATCTGCTCTACGCTTAAACTATTTCCTTCAATTGCTAAAGAAGAATGGATGGTTTTAATTTGATTATTTTTTATAGGTTGAGAGTAAAGCTTGCTACCGGCTAAAATACCAAGCTCATAAGAAATATCTTGTGATAACTCCAAGATTTTATTAGTTATTTGAAAAGACGGTTTACTATTCATTATATGATAGTATCATATGATACTATCATTGTCTACGAAGAATATTTTTGCTATATCATTCTCATAGGGTATTAGCCTTATTGCATGACTCCAAAATCATCATTGCGAACAGCCGTAGAATGCATGGCAATCTCATGAAATAATAATAAACTCCTGAGATTGCCTCATCAATTGCTATGCAATTTCCTCGTAATGACGTATATCTCTTTATTTTACAATACACTCATTAGACTACCTACCTCAATATCTTCTATAACACCACTTTTACGATCTTTTAATTCAACAATATTATTTGCGGCTTTTTTAGGACCAATTATAATTTGATGAGGTGAGCCTATAAGATCATGGGTTGCAAATTTACTGCCTGGACGTGCTTCGGTATCGTCATATAACACTTCTATATTTTTATCTGATAGCTCTTCATAAGCCATTTCCGCAAGCTCTACGCATTTACTATCATGAATATTTAAATTAATTAGAGAAACTTTGAAAGGAGCAACGCTAGAAGGCCATATGATACCTTTCTCATCGCAATTTGCTTCTATGATAGCAGCAACTAACCTTGAAATGCCTATGCCGTAAGAACTCATTTCTATAGGCGTTAGTTTACCATACTCATCATTAATAAGTGCATTCATATTAACCGAATATTTTGAGCCTATATAAAAAATATGCCCGACTTCTATTCCTTTACTGCTGATTATTTCTTGTTCAGATATAGGTAATTTATTTACTTCATATTTTTCTTCAGCTGCTGCGTACCAACTTTTAATTTCCTCTACATCGATATCAGGATTATCTTTTAATGTCTTAAATTTTTTATCGTAATAAATAGTACTTTCACCAGTTTCAGCGATTATATGAAACTCATGGCTTAAATTGCCACCGATCGGACCGTTATCGGCAATAACAGGGATAGCAAACACGCCTAAATCCCTGAAAGCATTGATATAAGCCTTATACATTTGATTATAGGTTTTAACGGCATTTTCTTCATTTATATCAAAAGAATAAGCATCTTTCATTAAAAACTCTCGTCCTCTCATAACACCAAAACGAGGTCTAATCTCATCACGAAATTTCCATTGGATATGATAAAGATTTTTCGGCAAATCCTTATATGACTTAATATTATGACGAAAAATATCCGTAATCATATCTTCGTTAGTAGGACCGAATAGTAAAGTATTATCGTGGCGATCTTGAAATTTCAGCATTTCTTTACCGTAATTATCAAAACGTCCCGATTCCATCCATAAATGTGCCGGCTGAATGCAAGGCATTAGAACTTCCAAAGCTCCCGCTTTATTCATATTTAAGCGTACTATATTCTCGATATTCTTCAATACTTTTAAGCCAAGCGGAAGCCAAGTATAAATCCCTGCTGCTTGCTGCCTAATCATTCCGCTTCTAAGCATTAATTTATGCGAAGTTACTTGAGCTTCACTTGGCTCTTCCTTTAACACAGGTAAAAAATATTTTGATAATAACATATTTTATTTACTTTCTTGCTATATTTATAATCATTTATTTGGTTATCCCGTGGCTTGACCACGGGATCCAGTTTTTTTAAATTTTTTTCTGGATACCGCGATCAAGTCGCGGTATGACAAAATGACTGGATTCCCGCTTCCGCAGAAATGACATTAATAACGTATTACCTTTTAGCAGTAAGGTTTAAAAACTCATGACGATATTTCTGCTGTTCGGCAAATATACCCGTATAATGCATGGTATTCATAACGCTATTATCTTGCATTACGCCACGCATTGACATACAGCTATGTACGGCAGAAATCTTAACGGCAACGCCAAGCGGCTTTAAATTCTCCTGCACGCTTTCTGCTACCTGTACCGTCATTTTTTCTTGGATTTGTAGTCTTCTAGCAAAAATATTTACTATTCGTGCTAGCTTACTTATGCCGACAATACAATTATCAGGAACATAAGCTATATCTACTGTACCGTTAAAAGGTAATATATGATGTTCACAGAAAGAGGTAAATTTTATATTCAGTAAGATAAAATCTCGAAAATTACAAGTTTCATAAAACTTGGTATTTAATATTGCTGCTACATCCTTTCCATAACCGGAAAATATTTCTGCGTAGCTATTAATGACTCTATCAGGCGTTTTAAGTAACCCTTCTCTGCTTGGATCTTCACCAATGAATTTTAGTAACGTTCTTACTGCCTCTTTAGCTTCTTCTCTAGTTGGTTTACTCATGTGCTAGTTTTATACTTTTAAAAAACATTACTTTAACACAAATATATACAAACATCAAGCCGCCTACTATAGCAATAACCCCTCCTCCGCCCATCATTCCCATTAATAGCTTAGCTGACATCGGCATTACACTATTTGGGTCTTTCCGCATAACACCGTAACCACCGGCGAATGCTAGACCTAGTATGTGCAGAATCTGCCCGAATGTTAGGAGGTAAAATGTAAAATTAATAATATTGTCATTGCGAGGAAGCACGAAGTGCCGACGCGGTAATCTAGGGAGATTTTGTATTACCTCATGAGATTGCCACGCTCTTTTTAGTCGCTCACAATGACGTTGATACCTCCCAATACCCAAATAACTACAACCCATACAAGCAATGCTAATCCCTACTATAGACCCGTGATAATGAGCAGGAATTGCTACATTTATACCTGTGATATTCATTGCTATAAGCCCACCAAGTAAGAATAAAGTAATAGAGCAAAGTAAGATGGTTTTGATTACTCTGTCATTTATTGTAACCGTGTCATCCCGCGGCTTGACCGCGAGATCTATAACATTATTCTGATATGTTTGGATCTCGCGGTCAAGCCGCGGGATGACAAATACCCACACCAACTCAACCCCCATACCCATTAAACATAAAACAGGAGCAATGCCGCCTAGATATTTCATATGATTTGTATAGAATACTTTGAAGGCTCCATCGATAATATCATAAAATATATGACCGAAAAGTGTAAGAATTCCGAAAATAAAATTTAAATAAAGTAAGAAAAGATAGAATTTTTGACATTGCACTTCTCTAGCTATTAACTCTCTAAATAAACTAACCCAAATAAATATTAATATTTGAGTATATATAAATTGCAGTAAATGACCTCCGCTCCAAAAAAGTAATTCATAATAAAATTCTATCTCGATTGGAATAATTTGAATGATGTTTTGCAAGCCATTATAAGACCATCCAAAACAAACAAAGCTTAAAATAAACATTATAATAGTCGATAATACGGTAAAATTAACTAGACTATTTAAGTGCGTCCAATTGAAGAAATATAAAATATTTATAGCGTACAATAGCAACGTAACACCAAATAAGCTTAACCCCCCAATAAATACGATATTTTCAAGCATCGGTATATAATTATTCATCACCGGATTATGCCCGGCTATTGGGGAGATGGCGATTAGAAGAGTAGCTAGAAAAGCAAGTTTGGGGTAAAGGCGAAACACGTCATTGCAAGCGAACGTAGAGAGCGTGGCAATCTCAGAAATTTTGTATTGTTTCATGAGATTGCCGCGGCGAGGCTTTGCCTCTCCTCGCAATGACGTTTCACCCCCCCAAACACTAGCCGTAACGGACAATAACCAAATCAATACCGATAAATTAACATGAATAATTAAAGCAGATTTGAAAATATGCGGATTTGGGAAAAAGCTTGATAATTGCGGGGTACGTAATACCACCAAAATAATTGAATATAAACCCGCAAATCCCAAGGATACAATACCAAGCTTAAGCCAAGAATTAGTTAAGCTATTATTTTGTAATTGATTGGTAGAATTCATAACTACAGGTAAATATTAAATATAATCTACAAATAGCTCACGGTATTTAAATAAGCAATATTTTTTTATTTGCTTTAGAAGCTAACGTACGATATTAAAGTCAATCCAGCGTTAATAGTTATATATGACTAACCACCTACGCATCGGTATTGGTATTTTAATCTTTGCATAATAGGAATGAAATTTTATTAGGTAAACATATTAGTTCCCATGGTGAGTCTAGTTATGCTCCTGTCGGTGGACATTTAGAATTTGGAGAAACATTTGAAGAATGTGCTATCCGTGCAGTTTTAGAAGAAACAAATCTGATCATTGAAAATCCACAATTGATAGCGGTGACTAACGATATTTTTGAAAAAGAACAAAAGTATTACATCTTGATTTGCCTTAAAGCTCATTATTTAAATGAGCATGAATTACAGAATCTTGAGGCTCATAAAGTAGAAAGCTGGTAGTGGTTTGCTCTTGATAATTTACCCTCTAACCTTTTTCTACCTCTAAAAAGACTCATTGAGAAAAAATGTTATTTATATAAAAAAAGTATTGATTAACTAAGTTTATCTAATTTTAAATATCCGGACGCGTATTTGTGTAAAACACACTAGCAATAAGAGTTTGAGAGTTTGATAAGACATTCTTTCTTGTGCTGCAATTCTTTTTATATGATTTAAATCGTATAACGGCAATCTAATATTAATTCTTTCCGATTTTGTAAAAAAATTAGCTGCGGCAATTTTAGCTATATTTTTTGGCTCTCTAGTTCTTTTTTAGGCAACTCTAAAAGCTCATCTTGTTCAAAATAATCTAGTATTTCTTGTTCTTTTTCAGTAAATGTGTATTTTTTCATAATCTAAACCTTAGCTTGACAATATCATCCTAACTTAGCAATATTAATAAAATGATCACCTTGATTTATAATTATGATAATACAGATTTTACTGTTGTAGCGGATTGAATGGTGGGTTTGAGAAGACTTGAACTTCCGACCTCACGCTTATCAGGCGTGTGCTCTAACCAGCTGAGCTACAAACCCACAGTGTAGAAGTATGGTGAGCTCGCCGGGATTTGAACCCGGGACCCTTTGATTAAAAGTCAAATGCTCTACCAACTGAGCTACGAGCTCTTAAATATATTGCATATATTCAAAAATTGTGTTTTACTTTATCGCCGAAAAAGGCTAATCTGTCAACAATTATTTTTTAATTTAAACTTAGAAGTTTATGCGGCATCAGGACGTGGCTATAATTATCCCCTCAAGGCTAAATTCAACTAGGCTTAAACAAAAACCGCTGCAGCTTATCGGCTCTATCACTTTAATCGAGCGGGTATTCACACAAGTAAATCAAGCGGGCCTTGAGCATACATATGTTGCGACCGACTCGGAAGAGATAGCAAGCGTTATTACAAAAGTCGGAGGAAAAGTAATATTCACGGATAGTGCTATCCCAACCGGTACTGATCGTACTTATGAAGCTTTTAAATTAATTCCAAATAATCAAAACATTAATTACATAGTTAATGTACAGGGAGATATGCCTTTCATTGAACCTAGCTCTATTTTGAAAATTATAGAATATTTAAAAAACAGCAAATACGATATTGTTACACCGATAGTAAAAGTAGATAGGGAATCAGTGACAGCTAGTAGTAATGTTACCGTAGCGGTTGACTCGGCGGGGACAGCATTGTATTTTTTGCGTAGTCTTATTCCAAACGGTGCAGAAGAATTTTTATATCATGTAGGCATGTATGGTTTTCGCAAAAACTCTTTAGAAAAATTTGTATCTCTTAAGCCAACTTTTTTAGAAAAAACAGAACGTTTAGAACAATTACGTGTCCTTGAAAACGGCATGACTATAGGTACATGTTTAGTTGAGAATGTTCCTATTTCCGTAGATACGGAAGAAGACTTAAAAAAAGCAGTAAAATTTTACGAAAATATTAGTAAACTAGGTTTATAATAATGGTACATTTCATTTTTGTTACCGGCGGCGTTGTTTCATCACTCGGTAAAGGTCTAACGGCAGCATCTCTTGCTATGCTATTGCAAGCGAAAGGTTTTAGAGTAAGTGTACGAAAACTAGACCCTTATCTTAACATTGACCCGGGAACTATGAATCCTCACGAACATGGTGAAGTATATGTAACCGATGACGGAGCAGAAACCGATCTAGATCTTGGACATTATGAACGTTTTACTGGAGTTTCCGCATGCAAATTTGATAGCATCACAACAGGTGCAATATACTCACAATTACTTAAAGATGAACGTTTAGGAAATTACGCCGGCGTTACTGTTCAAGTCATCCCGCATGTTACAAATATAATAAAAGATTTTATACTTTCAAACACCAAGGGTTTTGATTTTATTATTTGTGAAATAGGCGGTACAGTCGGTGATATTGAAGGTCTACCGTTTTTTGAAGCTATAAGGCAAATTGGTAACAAATTAAAAAGCGAAAATTGTTTATTTATTCATTTAACATTATTACCTTATGTTAAAACCGCCCGTGAATTAAAAATAAAACCTACCCAACACTCAGTTAAAGCATTACGCGCTATAGGTATTTCACCTAATATACTAGTGTGTCGTGCAGAACGTAATATTTCAAAAGGCGAAATAGATAAAATATCTTTATTGTGTAATATAGAATCTGAGTATGTTGTTCCGGCAATAGATCAAAAAAATATATATTTAGTACCGATTGCATATCATAATTCAGGTCTTGATAATAAAGTATTAAAATTTTTTAATATTAATATCATGCCATCTAAATTAGATAAATGGCATGATATAATTAATAGGCTAAAAGATTCTAATTCAAAAGTAAGAATCGCTATAATAGCTAAATATCATAAATTAAAAGATGCTTATAAATCAGTAATCGAGGCACTTGATCATGCAGGTATTTATTACAAATACAAAATTGATTTAGTATGGATAAATGCTGAAAATCTAACTGAAGAGAATATTAATAAAAAATTATTAGATATAGATGGGATTTTAGTACCAGGTGGATTTGGAGAACGGGCAACTAAAGGAAAAATTATAGCAATAAAATATGCCCGTACTAATAACATACCTTTTTTTGGAATATGTTTCGGTATGCAACTTGCGACGATCGAAATAGCTCAGAATTTAATCGGTATTAAAGATGCAGTAACGGAAGAATTTAAAGTAGACGGTACAAAAATTATTGAGAAAATAAATAAAAACTGTGAAGACTCAAAAATAACAATTGAAAATGTAAAAAAGACTATGAGGCTCGGCTCTTATCCTTGTAGTTTGGTCGCAAATACCATTGCAGCTAATGCTTATAAAAGCCTTGAAATAAATGAGAGACATCGTCATAGATATAAATTTAATAATGAATTTCAAAATATTTTTGAAAAACACGGAATAGTATTTAGCGGTTTTTCAAAAGATGAAGAGATTGTAGAAATAATTGAACTACCGCTACTGCGTTGGTTCGTAGGAGTACAATTTCATCCGGAATTTAAATCTAAACCTTTTGAAGCTCATCCATTATTTATTCAGTTTATTAAAGCAGCAATTGAGTATAACAAATGTAATTAACAACAATATATGAGACTATTTTAAAAATCTTGACATAGTTTTTATTATAGTCTAGGGTGCATAAAAAATAATATAGCCGGACAGTTTCTAAAAAGCGTTTGAGGTCATTCCTGCACATGCGGGAATGCCCTATAAAGCTCTAAGCCTTGCAAAAACATAACATTTTTAAAAACTATCTGGTACTAAAAAATAAGCTCATAGTAAATCAATGGATAGCGTGGATTCTAATTTCACAATTTGGAATAAAGCCAGAAACAGTAAATTTAGGCATATAGTATGGCCGATTAGATCGTATGAATTAACCAAGTTCATCCCGATGGCTTTACTAATGTTTTTTATTCTACTTAATCAAAACTTAGTTCGTAGTATTAAAGATAGTTTTGTTGTTACCTTAATTAGCTCGGAAGTATTGAGTTTTATCAAACTTTGGGGCGAAATGCCGATGGGAATTTTATTTGTTATTTTTTATTCTAAACTCTGTAATATTATGACAACAGAGCAAGTTTTTAGGATAATTACCGGTACTTTTTTATTTTTCTTCGCAATTTTTGGTTTTATTTTATTTCCGTACAGAGCGGTTTTTCATCCCGATCCCGAATTAATTAAGCACTATATCACTGTTCTTCCTCACTTAAAATGGTTTTTAATAATTTGGGGACAGTGGAGTTTGGTATTATTTTATATTATGGGAGAGTTATGGCCGGTTATAGTCTTTACTCTTTTATATTGGCAGCTTGCAAATAAAATTACTAAAGTCGAAGAAGCACCAAGATTTTACTCATTTTTTACTTTATTCGGACAAACTAATTTACTCATCTCAGGAACCGTAATTATTTATTTTGCTAAGAGTGAGCATTTCTTATTACCTTTATTTTCTCATCTAAACGATACAAATGAAATTCTTTTAAAATCATTTATTACGGTTATTTTAATATCCGGATTAATTTGTCTAGCTCTTCATAAACTTATTGATAAATCAGTCGTAGAAGCTGACAAAAATATTAAATTTAAAAATCAAAGAACGGATATATTAAAATTAAGCTTGGTCGACAGTGCAAAAGTAATATTAACTTCTAGATATCTCGGTTTTATTTGTCTTCTTGTAATGTCTTATTCTATGAGTATTAGCCTAATAGAAGGATTATGGATGTCCAAAGTAAAGCAACTCTATCCCGCTACAAAGGATTTTATAGCCTATCACGGTAAAGTGTTTTTTTGGACGGGAATACTCACGTTAGTTAATGCGTTTTTAGGCAGTAGTTTAATTAGAATATGCGGCTGGTTTTGGGGAGCTATTATAACACCAATTATGATGTTTGGAGCAGGTGTTATGTTCTTTTCATTCACGGTTTTTGAAAATCACCTAGGAAATATCGTAAATACTCTCGGCTATAGTGCACCGCTTGTCGTTATAGTTTTTATCGGCGGACTTTGGCATGTACTTTCTAAATCCGTAAAATATTCACTTTTTGATGCTACTAAAGAAATGGTATATATTCCGCTCGATAGTGAAATGAAGACCAAAGGTAAAGCTGCAGTTGATGTTATGGGTGCTAAAATCGGTAAATCAATAGGTGCTATTATTCAATTCATATCCTTTAGTATTTTCCCGAACGCCATACATAACGACATAGCCGGTTTATTGATGTTTAGTTTTATTATCGTATGTCTATTATGGCTATATGGCGTGAAAATTTTATCGAAATATTATAATAAGATGATACAACCTTGATAAGGATATCCATTCCTGCGAAGGCTTGCTTGCGTTGATACCTATAATCTTCATGAGCTACGTAGGCGTTGTTGCCTGACTCAGAAAAGGCGTACGATGTCATTCCTAGCTCAATATTGTTGCGTAGACCGGTAAAATCCCCTGTGTCATCCCGTGACTTGACCACGTGCTCCATAAAAACAATAAAAAATATTAATAATTCTAGTATTTTTAACTGGATCCCGCGATCAAGTCGCGGGGGATGACATCGGGAAAACTGATCCACGCAACAAGGCCCGAAAGCGGGGCTCTAGCACAATAACTTCAAATATCGATAAGAAGTTATTTATTAAAAAAATAAACCTAAAAAAACAAATTTTTTATAGGTTTTACTAGATTTCCGCCTACACGGGAATGATATAAAACGATCCATATATACAATGCTGAACAGAAATGACCAGTGTTTTTCAAAAATTGCTTGATGCTATGAATCAAACTACTGTATTTTTATCCTCTCCTATTAATCCTTGATCAAGCAAATCCAAAGCCTCATCCAAGCATTTATATACTGCATTTTCTTGAGCTACTTTCGAATAATTTTCGATTAACCCTAGATTTTAACAATAATAACCAGTTGAGCTTTTCATCACTCTATTGATTTTTAATATAATTAAATATTATTTTTAAAACCGCTTGGCTACTATCCTTTGCTTTTTCATATTTATTTTTTAAGCTCTGTAATCTGTCAACATATATTCTTAACATCTCTACTTCTTTACTTTGATATATTAAGCTCTCTATTTTTTCAATTTGTTTTATTAACCGCTCTGCCTCTTCATACGGTTCTTTACATTGTCTTACTAAATTTGCTTTTGTAAAATTAGTATTAGCATTGTTATGCATTAACAGTGAAAGAATAGTTTTGTTTTCTACTAAGTTACGACCACAGTAATATAATACTTCAGTCATCTGTTTATAGTCATTCACCGTAGCACCATATTCAAGTAACATTTTGGCTTTTTTAAAATTACCTGTAACCTCTAAAGCAGTATCACCATTCTCATCTTGTATATTAAGATCAATACCTTTTTGCAGTAACTCTTTAAGGTCTGCTAAGTCAGTTACATAATGTAGGGTACTTTTGTTTTCTGGTCTATCTATCGTATCAAAACTAACGTCTTTACTGTTTTACTATTAAGACTATTGTTAATACTAATGCGTAAATCATGAAACATTTCTGGAGCGGTTTTACATTCTTTTGCATTACTCCCCTTTCCTATACAAGATTTAAAAATATTTATTAACTTAGAAATTTTAGGCATAATTATTTTTTTAGTTATTTTATTAAAATTCCATGTTTCATGGTATTTTTGACTCGACATTATATTAATCTATTTTAATACAGTCAATGTGAATGGTTAATTTTTATGAATTAACCAATTAACAATATAATTTAAAAATTCTTTTTTCTTGAATCTATTTGTAATATAGTAATAGGCATATTTAATATTTGTAGAGGAAGTAATGAAACAAAATCCAAAAATCTCATTAATAGGTAGCGGTAACATAGGTGGTACACTTGCTCACTTAATTAGCCTTAGAGCACTCGGCGATATCGTGTTATTTGATGTGACTGAAGGAGTACCGCAAGGAAAAGCATTGGATCTCATGCAAGCCGGTACAATAGCCGGGTCTGATATCAAAATAAAAGGCACAAACGACTATAAAGATATTGAAGGATCTGATGCCATAATTATTACTGCCGGTTTACCAAGAAAACCAGGGATGAGTAGAGACGATTTAATTAGTATTAACACCGGTATTATGAAAACGGTTGCAGCAAATGTTAAAAAATACGCTCCTGATGCCTTTGTAATAGTAATTACCAATCCACTTGATGTTATGGTATATGTCATGCTTAAAGAAAGCGGATTGCCTCACAATAAAGTAATCGGTATGGCAGGAGTACTTGACTCATCAAGATTTAATCTTTTTCTTGCTGAAGAGTTTAAAGTATCGGTTAGCAATGTTAATAGCATGGTTCTCGGCGGTCACGGCGATGCTATGGTACCTCTTGCAAGATATTCTACAATATCAGGCGTGCCGATACCTGACTTGATCAAAATGGGCTTATCAAGTAATGAAAATATTGAAAAAATAATCGATCGTACTAGAAACGGCGGCGGTGAGATTGTTGCATTACTTAAAACAGGTTCTGCTTATTATGCTCCCGCAGCCTCAGCAATAGAAATGCTTGAGTCATATTTAAAAGATAAACGTCAGATTCTAACTTGTGCCGCTCATTTACAAGGTGAGTACGGCGTACATGATTTATATGTCGGAGTACCTATTATGATCGGTAAAGAAGGTGTTCTAAAAGTAATAGAACTGCAGTTAACCACAGAGGAAAAAGCACTATTTGATAAATCAGTCGAGGGAGTTAAAAAACTCATTGAGACGATAAAATAAATGATAAAATTACATTAATGAAGCACAAATGCAATAAGATTTAAAATATTGAATTAATACTAATTATTAGTATTGTTAATTGAACATAAATGGTATTACATTTTGGTTTATTTTTATTAATAGCGGGAAATTATGAAACATAAGAATGAATTAGACCGGCTAATAAGAAATCTTTATTTAATAAAAAATACTAATTTAAATAATATTTTAGAAACAGATAAACTAGCTATAACACGTACAACTAATTTTATAGAAGTTCTAATAAACAAAATAGACCCTAGCCGGGACCGTATGTTTCTCAACAACAAGCTAACTTCAAAGTAACAAATGATAAAAATATACAGGGTGCTAGTAAAGAAATTTATTTAAAAAATCTACCTATTAGTATTGGTAAAGTTGAAGGCTTTAAGGAAGATGGAAAAGGTAGAAAAACAAAGGCTCAACTTGATGTCTTAATATCCCTTTCAGATTTTTCAGCATTATTAAGACTAAGTAATTCATTACCGATCACTAATGAGCAAGAACTAGAAATAAAGGACAATATTAATCTATTGCAATTGATGGAAGAAGTTGTTCAAAAAGTAGGGGAAAAGAGCTTAAATATAAAGCAAGATAAAAAAGTACTTACCTCACAAAAAAACGAACAAGCTATAACACACGGTCAACAAAAAGTAGAACTTAGCCTTAAAGAAGAAATAATCAAGTTAAGGGAAGCAGTTCAAGAAACAATCAAAAATCCAACTAATAATACAGCATTTAATAAGACATCAAAAGAAATTTTAGGTTTGATTAATAATATCAACGCTCATCAACCATCTAGATTACAGGCAACTAGAAATACAATCCTGAGTAGTGGAGCAAGCCCTAACACTAAAAATACAAAAATAGAGGGATTTTTTCTTGAACAACATGCATGGGATAAATTTCAAGAATTAAGAGAGAGATTATAAAAAATAAAAGAGCCTAGAGCAAAATTATATGAAATGAAAAATTTTTATGATGTGATTAATTCATTAGATAAAAATATCATTCTAGGAGTAATGCAAGAGAAACAAAAAGTGCAACAAGTGTCCAATCAAAAAGCGCAAGAGATTATAAGAAGTGAATTTTTATACCTTGATAATGCCTGAGATTTTTCAGATGGTTTACAAAATTTATTTGAGAAGTTAAAAAATAAAGAAGAGACAGGGGAAAAAGCACTTATAGAAGCTTCTAAAAATATACTCAGCAAAAGTATATCAGTAAATAAAAATTACTTCCGTAATACTAATAATTCAAGCGGATTAGATTTACAATATAAGATGTTGTTAAGATAATATCTCGCAAAATATAAAGGAGACTCTAGTCTTATATGCCAGAAGTAATAACAAGATTGATATATTATCTGAAGAATTAGCAAATAAATTTAATCAAGCAAAATGAATCGGTACTACAAAAAGAAACAGGTAAATATTCTCCTTCTTTAGAAACTATACCTGAAGATTCTATACCTAAGTTATCACCAATAGTACATTCCTCAACAGAACTTTTTGCAAAACTAGAAAATTCATTCAATGAACTAGCACAATTCACTGATAAAATATTAATAGATACCGGCAAATCTTATGTACAACAGGCAAATATTAATCCTCAATCTAATACCGTTTCTAGATCTTCTGCTATTGATTCAGGAATAGCCTCAAGTCAAGAAGAATTATCTACCACATTTGGAAAAAGCAGCTCTACTAATTTAATTGAAGCTCTTGATTTAGTACAAGCGAAAATTTTATCAAATTCAAATATAGCAAAAGATAAGTTAACGGTAACAAAAGAACTACAAAAAAATCTATCCAACAAAAAGAAGTAAGCAATGAAAGACTTATTCAAGAAGAAATAGATAATATTTATAAGACACTAGGTATATTTGAAGAAATTAAGGAATATGAAAAGAGCGACAATGCACGTGTTCCTCGTTTACTAAATAAAAATTACTATAAGCTAACTGATCCTCGTGAGGAGCGTAGAAGCGATAATATCGCTTTAGAGCAGGATGATACTGGAATGCTAACTACTGATACTGATTTAGAGTGAGATGACACCGGAATACTGCCTCCTGCCCAAAATAATGCCGTTTCAGATAAATTAAAAGAAGCAGTAGATGATTATATATCTGAGCTACAAAATGCAAAGCTATCTAAAGATACATCCCCGAAACAATTTGAGGCAATCCAATGCAGGAAGCAATACCGACTCCTCCTGCTCTTTCCTGGAATACTCATCCTATATTCGATGATACAATAAAGTTCTTAAAGAGCTTTAAAGAAGAGATCGATAAATTTCCACAAGCTTATACTAAAGCCTCTACCATACCTCTATATTGCAATAATGTTAATAGAAATTTAGGAAGAAGTGAATTTTTAGCAAGTATGGTATCGACTTCTCAACAAGATGAGAGAATTAATGATATATTAGATAAACTTCAAAAAATTTCTACTAATTGTAGTAAGATAAGTAATAATGATGATAAATTTAATAAAGAGATTAAAGCATCTTTTGTAGAAATTAATACCACATTAAAAAATATAATGGAATATAAAGAACCCAAAATAGAATATTTAAATTCCAATATAGAAAAAATTCAAAAGAATTGATCTAATTTAGAATCTTTGACTTATGAATTATCTAAAAATACATCTCCGAAATATATTAAGCAATCAACCCAAGATCAACCTAAAAGATCTACAGGAGCAGTTACCGGTATAAAAGATAGAATAGCAAAATTTGAAGCAGACTCTGACAGCAAAATCAAAAAATACTGGACAGAAGAAAAGAAACAGACTGTAGAAAAACAACATGAAAATACTCAATCTGACTATATAACTCCTCAGAAAAATTTTGAGTTTGAAAATCGAGGTAAAGAAATTAAAGAGAATAGTACCAAAAATTTAATAAACAAATTTGAAAAAGACTTTGATAGTAAAACAACAAGATACTGGACATCACCGGCGGGATAGGATAAATGGGAGGAAGAAAAACAGAAAGGTATAGGAAAAGAGAATGAACTAATAAGACCTCGTACAAAATTTGCAATAGAACATTCTAAACATACTCAATCTAAAGAGCCTATATATCATCCAACTCCTGAAAATTGAATATTAACTAAATAACTCACGATTTAAAGCTAAAAGGCAATACACAAAACTTAAAAGACAAATTTGAAAACTTAGCAAAAGAAGCGAAGCAAATTGGGACACAAACATAGCAAAGCTCCAAATCTTCAAGTAGTCCTAGCATAAAACTACAGGTTGCAGTAAAAACAGAAGAAATAAGGCAATTGATGTTATTCTTATTTTTGGGTCTTGTTGCATGGCGCGTTTATGTCATTTCCGCGGCGGCGGGACTCCAGTAAAACACATAAAAAACTTGTTTTTTATGTGTTTATTTTGTCAAATATGTAAATTCTATATCAATATTGAAGTTATTTTTCTAGATCCCCGCTTTCGCGGGGATGACATTGAGTAGGTTTTTCACGCCATGCAACAAGGCTTTACTGTTGTGAGGATGACATCCTACGTAAAACCAACACTGTACTCATTAATATTATAAGCAAAAATATGAAAAAGCTTAAAGTGAGAGATAGTGACTTAAAATTTTGCCATAACAACATACTAAAGAAAGGAGTAGTTGAGGATAGAATAATACCTCCAAAAGAATGTGATAGACTATAAAGCCTCATTTTAACATTAGTCTTAAATAAGGATTGAACAATAATTTGTAGCGGTACTGCATAAAATGCTGCAAGTCCTATTAATATAACGGGACAGAGAATATTAAATATTTGTTTGTATAACATTATTTGCATTCCTAATGCAACAATAATGCTGACAAATAAAGCCCATATAATCTGTCTTAAAGGGTTTATTTTATCGGCACATAGCCCTGCAAAAACAGCTGATATTCCATAGGTAGTAGTAAGAGCTATATTCATAAATCTTATTTCAGGATGATTTATAAGAGCTATTTTTGTTAAAAAAACTCCTAAGAAAATTACTAAAAAGTGATACACTCCTCCAATAGCACCGTTTATTAGTAATGCTATTATAACGGATAGTTTATTATTCCATATAATTTGCCGCAAGGTACTTTTTGATGACGTTCTTAAAAACTCGCTACTTTCTTTAAAAAAATTTCTCATCAAAATAGCAAATAAACCAAATATTGCACCAATAAAGAAATTAAAACGCCATAAATATTGGATATCGGAATTACTAGCGTAATAATAAGCTATAGCCGCAAGTAATGCACCTATTTGGCTACAGCATGAAACTATTCCTATATTTAAATTTTTCTGATTATCTCCTGTTTTTTCAGCTACATAAACCTTTATTCCGTCAACTTCTCCAGCAAGGCTTGCTAAAAAAACCATTCGACATAATGTTAGTATTACCGTAGCAAAAATACCTATTATCTCAAAGGAAGGAGTAATAGCAATTAATCCGGTAGCAATGCTACTCATGCACATTGATATCTTGATAGATTTAGTACGCCCGTATTTATCTCCGATAAATCCAAAAATTAAGGACCCTAAAGGTCGTACTATAACGGCTGCACTAAGAATAGCAAAAAAACCAAGTAGTTGTTTATCCTGCTCTATATTAGGTAAGAAATTTTGTGCAAGAATACTAGCCGATAAACCGAATAGAGCATAATCATAATAACGGATAATCGTTGTAAAAAATGCAACTAAAAAAGCTGAATTAGACATATAATCTTTTCTTTTTGTGGCAACATCATATGATACCAACTATTTAGGCTGTGTGAAAGAAAATTAATTTAATCTATTTTAACTCTTTGTGTCTACAAATTATAAGATTTTTTTGAAATAGGAACAACTACAGCATAATTTCAATATAGAAATCTTTTATATTTATTTTACTATTGTAGTTTTAATTATAATATTTTATATTTGGTATATATTCATTTTTAACCGTTTTATATGCACTTAGAATATAAAGTTACTATATCTGAAAATGGCAGAATAAATATTCCTGCAAAAATTCGTGATCAATTACATCTTACTTCAGGAGATCAGTTAATGCTAATACTTGATAAAGAATTAACATTGATTCCTCTAAAAAATAAAATTAAAGAATTTCAAGCATTAGTAAAATCTAGAAATAAAGATAATATATCATTAGTTGACTCTTTAATTGAATCAAGAAGAAAGGAATTTAATAATGAATAAATATATTTTAGATTCATCTGCTTTACTTGCATTATTTAACTTAGAAAGTGGTAGTAACAAGGTCGAAGAATTATTACCGTTATCTATTATGTCTACAGTAAATATAGCAGAAGTAGTAGCTGAACTAGATAAAAAATTGAACATATCTTTTATTCAAAGTAAAGAAATGATCTCAGCTTCCATAAATAAAATTGTAGCCTTAGATTTTGATCAAGCTATAGAAATTGGACGCTTAAAGAAAGAAACAGAACAATTTGGCTTATCTCTTGGTGACAGAGCTTGCATTAGCCTAGGATTAATTACAGGCTATCCTATATATACTGCAGATAAAATTTGGGCTAAACTGCAATTAAATTGTAAAATCGTTCTAATTCGCTAGGCTCTACGAAGATTTCTAATTGATTTGTTATTTTGAGGTATTTTTAGCGAAAATTAATAAGATTTTTGAAAGAATAGCTACTCCTATTTCAAAGAAACCTTATAATTTGCAGCAAAAAATAACCAAAATTAAATCTTCTTAGAAATCTTCATAGAGCCTAGCAGCTCATTTTATAATAAAATTTGAAAAAAGAGCCATTATGATACTATAATAATTACCTTCCTCTTCCTGAGTTTTGCTTTTCTATTTTTGCTCTTCGTGCTTTCATAGCCTTTGCTAGTTCTTCTTTATGCTGATCTCCTCCTTGAGGCATTTGTTTACCAACATCCTTTGCCTCTTTTTTTATAGTTTTTGGAATCGATATAGGTGGTGGCGGAGGCGATGGGGGAATAGGAATACCGCTTCCAGGCATTAGAGGCGGCATCGGTATAGTACCGCTAGGCATAGTTGGAGTATTTTTTGAAGATTGATTAACAGCTTCTGCTTGCTGCTGCTTTATCTTCTCTTCTTTCATACATTTTATAGCTGCTAATGCTCCTTGTTGCTATAAATCTGCAGCTATCGGCTCTCTTTTTGTAGCAGTTAAGTGTTTATTTTTATAATCAAACTTTTGTTCTCTATCGGAAGCACTATTAATAGTATTATGTTCTTCTTCTATAGCCTTCAATTGATTATTAATAGCTTCTAATTCTGCAGCGATTTTCCATCTTTCTTCTCCAGTAATATTAGAATTAGCTTTTTTTTCTTCAAGCCCCTTTTTCCTCTCTTCTAGTTCTTTCTGTTTTTGCTTTAATTCTTCTATACGTTTTGCATGATTATCTATTTTTTCTTCTGTACTCTTTGTTTGCTGCCCGAAAGCATCCTGTACTTGTCTGCTTTGAACTTTTTTCTTTAACTCTTCATCAAAAGAAAGCGGTTTATTTCGTACAGGCTGTCCTAAATCAGAATGTATTAGATCGTCAAAATTTTCTCTAGAAGCTAACGGTTTTTTACTGGTATCAGGTATTTGAGGATCATGTTTTCGTAAATCTTTTGTAATTTCTTGTATATTTTTATGAAGTTCTGTAATCGACACCACTTTACCTCTCACAAGTTAATTGATTTTAAAGATATAGTAATTAAACCTCTTTTATAGCTTCAACGCAAGCAAAAGTTGCTATTTTTAGTATTTCATTAGCTGTTGCTGCAGCTTGAAGTATTTGAACGGGTTTTTCAAAACCATTTGTTATAGGACCTATAAAGCTGTTTGACGAAAATTCTTGTAACAACTCAGTAGAAATAGCAGCTGAATTTAAACCAGGCATAATTAATACATTTGCCGATCCTGATAATCTACAAAATTTATATAATTTACGTAAATCACAATCTAAAGCCACTTTAACCGACATCTCTCCGTCATATTCAAAATCTACCTTCATGCCGCTCAGCTCTTCTTTGTCCTTGCTAAAATTATCTAGTATATTTACTGCTTCACGAATACGAGCTGTTTTTGCCTTAGAAGAATTACCGAATGTTGAAAAAGAAAGAAGTGCAACACGAGGCGTGATTCCCATATTTTTAGCAATTTCTGCAGTTTGGGTTGCTATTTGTGCAAGTTCCCAGCTGTTTGGATATTCTGTAATACAATTATCGGCAATAATAATATTATTATCTTTAGCAATCATAATTGAATAGCCAAGGATTCTACGATTAGTTTTTGGTGAAATGACTTTCATGATATCTTCTAAACTATCGATATAACTTTGCGTAACACCGGTTAGAAGAGCATCACCGTCACCGCATGCTAACATACAAGCAGCGAAAATATTCTTATCAGTTTTAACAAGCTTTGCACAATCACGGTATACATAACCTTTTCTCTGAAGTCTTTTATATAAATAATCAGTATATTTCTCTAAACTATCGCTTAAGGCCGCATTCATTATTTGAATTCCGTCTAAGCTAATATCTTGGCCTATCTTTTTTAACATAGCCTCAATTCGTTCAACACGACCAATTATAATCGGATGACCGTATTTCTTGTCTCGCATCATAAGAGCGGCAGAAATTACTTCTTCTGCTTCACCTTCAGCAAAAACAATCCGTTTAAGTGGTGCATTATGAATTTTTTCAGCTAAGAAATTCATATAGTGAGCAGTAGGATTTAATCTGCTACCTAATTCTTTCTTATATTTACCTATACTAAAATCTTTAACCCTAGCAACGCCGCTTTCTATTGCAGCAACGGCAACCGCCGCTGCTACTACGGTAATTAAACGAGGATCAAACGGTACAGGAATGATATATTCCTTACCAAAAACCATCTTACGCCCTGAATAAGCTTTATACACCTCTTCCGGTACAGGTCTACGGGCTAAATCTGCAATGGCTTTTGCTGCAGCTATTTTCATTTCCGTATTAATAGTCTTAGCTCTTACATCTAATGCTCCTCTAAAAATATAAGGAAATCCCATAACATTATTAATCTGATTATAATAATCAGATCGCCCTGTTGCTATAATCGCATCATCGCGTACAAGTTTTATATCTTCCGGAGTAATTTCCGGATCAGGGTTAGCCATAGCAAAAATAATCGGATTACTTGCCATTCTACTCACCATATCTTTAGTTACTGCCCCTTTTACCGATAACCCTATAAATACATCAGCGTTATTTAAGCTTTCCGCTAAAGTTCTAAACTTGGTATCACTTGCATATAACTCTTTCCATTTATTCATACCTTCTAGGCGTCCTTTGTAAACAATGCCTTTAGTATCACATACAATAATCTTTGATTTATCAGCTCCAAGAGCAATTAATAAATCAATGCAAGCAATAGCTGCTGCACCTGCTCCGTTAACTACTATTTTTAAATCTTCAAGCTTGCGATTAGTAAGATACGCAGCATTTATTAGCCCTGCGGCGGTAATAATCGCTGTTCCATGCTGATCGTCATGAAAGACCGGTATATCCATTAAAGAGTTTAATTTTTCTTCTATAATAAAACATTCCGGAGCTTTAATATCTTCAAGATTAATACCCCCAAAACTATAACTGAGATACTTCACGGCATTAATAAATTCTTCAGGGTCTTCCGTATTCACTTCCAAGTCAATTGCATCAATATCAGCAAATTTTTTGAATAGTACCGCTTTACCTTCCATCACCGGTTTTGAAGCTGCAGCTCCTAAATTACCAAGCCCAAGTACGGCAGTACCGTTAGAGATTACGGCAACTAAATTACCGCGAGCAGTATATTTATATACATCCTCTAAATTTTTAGCAATTTCAAGGCAAGGAGCCGCAACCCCTGGGGAATAAGCAAGTGATAAATCTTGCTGAGTAACTAAAGACTTTGTTGCAGAAATAGCGATCTTACCAGGCTTATCTTTTTCATGATATTCAAGGGCCTCAGCATAATTTATTTTATTCATTTCATCCATTTTAGAAATTCCTGTTTTATTTGTTTGTTTTAGTTTTTTGTCATTGCGAGCAGACGCAATAGGCATCGACGAAGCAATCTCAGGCAACATTCCTGAGATTGCCACGGTCCTTTCAGTCGCTTGCAATGAAGTGGTAAATTCACCCCATTATATACATAATAATTGATATAGTAACTACCGAGAAAAAAGTAGTAAATGTTATAATCGACGCCATAGAATCAGGATCACCGTCAAGTTGACGAGATAAAACATAAGCCGTACTCGCACATGGAAGGCAGCTATATAATATTCCTACCGATCTATCTAATCCGTCAATAGACATTAACCATAGTACTACTACACTCACTAGAGGAAATGCAACTAATTTAACAAAGCTTGTAAGCATTACATGATGTAAAAGCTCTTGTCTAATAGTAAAATTAAGCCCTGCCCCAACATTTAGCATACCGATAGCTAAAGCGGCATTAGAAAGGCTATCTAACGTTTTCTTAAGCCCTAAATGTAATTCAAGATTTGAGTAATTAAAAACGAATCCTACTAAACTTGCGATAATTAACGGATTACGCACAATTAATTTTATCATTAAAACAAAACTAGTGCTAACAGTATTAGTAACGGATTTATTAGGAATATAATAAGCGAAAATCATTACCGATAAAATATTGGTAAAAATAATCATATAAGAAGAAATAATGGCAACGATTGAAAGTCCGCTAGAACCAAGCAAGGGGCTACTTACCCCAAAAAAAATGTAACTATTATAACGAATCGATCCTTGAAAAATGGAAGTAAATTGGACTTTATCTATGTTGTATTTTTTTTGGTAAATTATAAGACCGATTGATACAAGAATAGTGGATATAATAAGCGCCACTACTAATTTAATTATGGATGCAATGCTTAAATCGGCAGTAGATACGTAACTAAACAACATGGCAGGAAATAGTACAAAATACGATAATTTCTCAATACCACGCCAAAATTCTTCTGAAGTTAACCATTTATTTTTGATAAAACTACCAAGCAGCGTAATTAAAAAAATAGGTAACGTACTACAAAAAATTTCATTCATTTGTTAATAGTTTTTATTTTAACGTCATTGCGAGGAGCGAAGCAACGTGGCAATCTCGTCCAACTTCCTGAGATTGCCACACTCACTTCGTTCGCAATGACGCTTAGATACCCATGCGGGAATGATATATAGGCTACAACTGCCCTTCAACCAGCTTTTTCATTTCCTGCACCCCGTAAAGCTTTATAAAAGTCCCAAGTCTTGGACCTTCATTCTGTCCAAGCAATATTTGATATAAATCTTTGAAGTAATCACGCAGATTTTCATATCCTGCTTTCATTCCTATATCATATATTGCTTTCTGAATTGCTTCAGCTTCGGTTTGATCAGCTATATCAGATAACATATCTAATATATCCTGCAAAATAACCTTATGCTTTTCAGAAGGAGATAAATATAATTTATGTGCTTTAATAAAGTCATTATAATATCTTATAGCAAATTCTGCTAAATGGTCAAGATAAGGGTTAGTATTTGGAGTTGCTTTTGGCTCATATTTGCTAATAAATCCCCAAAGCACCGATTTATCCGAAGGATTACACACAGAAGTAAGATTTAAAAGCAACGAATAGGTAATTCCAAAAGTCTCAATTTTCGGTACATTTCCGTGATGGATGTGATGAACGGGATTTGCAAAACGCTTTGCCCTATCCTCTTCTAAATGATATTTCTGGTTAAAAGTAATATATTCATCAACATTTTTAGGAATTACATCAAAAAACAAACGCTTAGCTCTAGTCGGATTTTGATACATAAATAATGCCATACTTTCAACAGGAGCATATTTAAGCCAATCATCAATACTAATACTATTACCTTTTGATTTTGATATTTTCTCACCGTTTTCATCTAAGAATAACTCATAACATAACTGCACCGGCGGCTTTCCTCCTAGGATTCGGCAAATTTCCGAATAAAGACGAGCATTTGCCAAATGGTCTTTGCCGTACATCTCATAATCGACTTTAAGCGCAGCCCAACGCATACCAAAATCCGGCTTCCACTGTAATTTGCAATGCCCTCCCGTTACCGGTACTTCTATATAATTACCGGCTTTGTCTTTATATGTTACAGTGCCTGCTTTAGCATCCCATTTCTCTATAGGTACTTGCAGTACCTTACCTGTTTTCGGACATATAGGCATGAAAGGTGAATAGGTAGCCTTGCGCTCTTCTCTAAAAGTCGGTAGCATTAGCTCCATTATCTCGTCATATTTCTCAAGCACCATTATCAGCATCTTATCAAACATACCAGCTTTATAACAGTTAGTACTGCTATAAAATTCATACTCAAAGCCGAATTTATCAAGGAATGAGCGAAGCTTTGAATTCATATAATGCCCATAACTTTCACATTCACCGAATGTATCAGGGATAGAAGTAAGCGGCATATCCATATACTGTGCCACCATTTCAGGATTTGGGATATTGCTAGGTACTTTACGCAGCCCGTCCATATCATCGGAAAAGCAAATTAGTTTAGTCGGAATATCGGATAATTGCTCAAATGCTTTCTGTACCATCACCATACGGGCATTTTCACCAAAAGTACCGATATGAGGTAAACCTGAAGGACCGTAACCCGTTTCAAATAATACATACCCCTTCTCAGGAATTTGACCGTTTAAGCTATCTAATATCTTCTTAGCCTCAACAAAAGGCCACGCGTTTGACTTAATAGCATCTTCCCAAATTTCTGACATTGATTTTTCTTGCACTTTAATTAATAATCAGTAACAATATACTAAATTTATTTATTTGTAAAATATCAAATTAAACGCCGTCATTGCGAGGAGCGAAGCGACGTGGCAATCTCATCAAACTTCCCGAGCTTGCCACGCTCCTGGCAGTCGCTCGCAATGACATTAAGAACAAAAAAACCATGCCATTTAATACTATTATACATTACATCAGAAAAGATAGCTATAAAGTTCTACATTTAGGACTGATTGCAATTTCTATAATTGCACTTTCTACCGCTTATATTGCTGAAGATATATTCCATTATACACCCTGTCCTTTATGCGTTTACGAACGATTTCCCTATTTAACCCTAATCAAAATTTGCTTAACTGCTTTAATTATCCGACAGTTAAGTAAGTATACTTTAATATTCATTCTCCTAACTATCCTTAGCTCTTGTATATTATCAACCTATCATAGCTTCGTAGAAAGAGGCATAGTACAACCAAGTGCTCTTTGTTCATCAATGCTTCATATCCCGAAAGGCTTGTCTATACAACACATCAAACAAATGTTCTACTCGCAGCCAATCACGTCCTGCATGAAACCCGCCATCAAAATCTTTGGTATTTCTATGACAGAGTATAATCTACTCTTAAATATCGGTCTTCTAATCTGTTTACTCCTCGTTTGGTTTTATCCAAAATCTAATAGTTAAAAAATTAACTATTAGATTGCAGAAATTCAAAATATTATGTATAATGCTCGCACGACAAAATAATATTTAAACATAAAGGAATATTTATATGATGAATCAACCAACAAATAATGCTAATTACAGACTTCCAGACGGTAGTACGGTTTTACATAATGCAGCAACATATAGGGAATGTAAATAATGTTAGACTTTTACTTTCACAAGGTGCCGATGTTAATGCTTTAGATGCTAAAGGAACAAAACTATAGATTATGCATCTAAACCAGAAATTAAAGAAATACTAACTGATTCCGCTAATGCACGCTCAGCACTACCTGCATTCAAAGCAGAACAAAAGCTTGCTGAGATGAAGAAAAATATTAAAAATGAGGATAATAAAAATAAAATTATCAACGGATTAATTATGAATCCTGAATTTTATTCAGATATAGATGATGTTACAAGAGAGAAATTAATAGAAAAACTTTTTAATTATAATATTAACGATAATAATCCAGTAATAGCTCCGGTAGCAGCCACCGGCACCAGTAACAACCACTACTTCTACAGAAATAGCAGCAGAGGACAATGTACGTGCACCAAACCCTGAAATATATGACACCTTAATTGAAGCTGAAGACAACCGTACACTGTTTAGTATAGCAGCCTCAGCTGGAAATGCAAATATTGTTCAAAAATTAATTGAGCAAGGTCATGATGTCAATACTAAGGATGAACAAGGAAATACGGCATTATTTTATGCAAGCACTAAAGAAATAGCTAAAATTTTATTAGACAAAGGGACAAGTTTTGAAGTTGAGCATAAATATCTATACTCACCTATACATTAGGCGGCAACAATAGGAAATAAGAAGCTTTTTACTTAAAAAAATATGGATGTTAATACAAAGATAGAAAGGGACGTATACCTATACATTATGCAACTTATTCTAAACAACACGAAATAACTCAAATTTTATTACAACCCGGCAGTGAAATTGATATAGTAGATAATTATGGCGGCACACCTTTTTTCTATTTGCTACTAAAGCATGAATCAGGTCAAAATAAAACGTTACTGGACTTCTTTTTAAATAATAACGTTAATCTTAAGATTAATGCGTGTGGTGAGTCAATTTTTAATCACACACTAACATCAAGAGATAAATGGTTACTTGAGAAGTTAATATCTAAAGGTGCTGATATAGGACGATAAGGCGTTCTATTGCATAATCCATTCGATCACAGTATAGCAGAACTTGTAAAGATATAGGTGTTGATAAAGAAAAGATAATTTATGCATTAAAAAATATAATTCTCACATTAATGAGCAATTAAAAATTACACCATACAAAATACTTGGGTGCAAAATCAGCTAACAATTATAAAGACATGGATGTTAATGATTATAATTATGATTTACCGGATGAAGAAGGGTTTGCACAAAATACACACGAAAAATTATTAAAAGATGTTATGCAACGTCTTAAAAACGGTGAAGATAAAGATGGCATTATTAATACATTAATTGAGATTAGTATTGATGAAGATACAAGAACAGAGTTAATAGAAAAAGTTTAAAATTATAATGTTAATGATAATAATCCTGTAGCAGCTCCAGCATTAGTTACTCCTGTAGCAACCCCTATAGTAGTACCGGCTCCATCAACTGCAACAGAAGAAAAGTTATCGGCTGAAGTGAAGACACGCCTTACAATAGGGAAAATAAGGATGATATTATTAATTTCGTGCTTCTTTATCAGACTACTAACGAGAATGTAAAAAGTGAGTTAATAGATTATATATGTGAATATTCTTTCGATACTGAATTAGCCGGACAGATAGGTGCAGATATTCAATTCTAATTTAAAATCTCTTTAAGTTCTTTTAAAGAAAACCCCGGTGGTTTTAGGTAGTCTAGTACTACCTTACCACTATCTAAGACTATAAGCCTTTTGCCGTAATTTACGGCATATTCTAAATTATGCGTGATCATAACGGAAGTGATCTTATGTTTCTCTATAAGCTCTGCTGTTTTTTTCATCACTTCCAAAGCAGCTTTCGGATCTAAATTTGCCGTATGTTCGTCTAGAAATAATATTTTAGGTGGATGAGCTATGATAAGTGCCAGCAGTATAATCTGCTTTTCTCCACCGGAAAATTTACCTAATAGCTGTGAAAGTAAAGGCAAAAAGCGTTTAGGCGCACCTGTAAGCTCTAACAACTCGCTACTTGCTAACCGTTCATTACTAGAGAATCTACTTTCCCACAAAATGATATTTTCTTCAAGGGTTAGCTCGGTAAATAGCCTCTCTTCAGCTTTTTGTGTTAATGTAACTAATGTAGAAGCTTTTTGTCCTTTAGGTATTTTATCGATTCTGACTTGATCTAGACACACTTTCCCGCTAGTAGGTTTTAAATAGCCGGCAAGTATTTTAGCTAAAGTAGACTTACCGCTACCGTTATGACCCAATATTACAACAAACTCTTCTTTAGCAATATTTAAAGTAGTTTCAGCAATTATAGGTTCGGTTCTTTCTTTAACTTTGAACTGTATATTTTCTGCATATAAATAAGGTTTCATAAAGCCTCTCTTTTTAGAGAACTCAACGAAATAAACAATACTATACCTAAAATAAGCTTAAGATTTATGGGATCGATTCCAATTCGGAGTAAAAAACCCAGAGCAATAAAGTAAAATAATATACCTATCAAACAAGATAATATCTCTTTAAACGCATTAAAATTATTAGCATGGATTAAAATATGATGCCCTATAACAATTGCACCAATACCGACTAGGGCCACCCCGAAACCCATATTAATATCGGCAAAACCATTTACTTGTGCAGATAAAGTACCGGTTAAAGCAGCCAAACAATTACTTATGCTAAAACCGATAGTACGGTAAAGCTCAGCAGGTTTTCCTAAATTAATCAATAACTCTTTATTAAAACCACAAGCACGAAGAAATAAACCGAGCTTACCTTTTAATAAAATTATAACTGAACATATAATAAGACAATTAATTATTACTAAAGGTATTAACCAATTTTCGAGATCTAATATAGATAATAGAGTCGGCATACCAAGAACCGATATATTAGGACGCTGCATAATTTGTAAGTTAACCGAATAAAGCATAAAACTTGCAAGTATTCCGGCTATAAGCCCGTTAATGCGGTTATTATTCTGCATAACACTAACTATACTGCCTATAATTCCGCCTGCTATTACGGCAAATATTAATGCAGGAAATAACCCAAATGAAAGGCTGCGGGCAAACACTGCCGCACCAAGTACATAAGTACCGTCTACGGTAAGATCGGTAATTTTGAGAATCCGATAACTTATATACATCCCTAAAATAAGCGGCAGCATTATTAAGGATTGCTCAAGAGCAGTAACTAAAATGTTCATGTTACTACTCTTCAAGTTCTTTACGCACGAAAGGAAGTACGGATAAATTTTCTTTAGTAAGAATATCTTGTTTAACAAATGATTTAAGGTTAATAAATAAAATTAAGTCTTTCATATCCCCAAATGGAATATCTTTCGGTTCTATTCCTTGTAAGATTTTTTTTGCCATTAAACCTGCTTCTACGCCTATTTGCTTCTCTTGTACTCCTACCGCAATAGTTGCCCCGCTAATTACCGAACCTTCATCGGAAGCAATTATCGGAATACGGCGTTTAAATGCTTCTTGCTTTAAAATATTAATCCCACTGACTATTAAATGATCTTTCAAAATTATAAAACTCTGCGTATTTTCAGGAGCATTTTTTACAGCCACAGGCATATCATTGAAATTTTGTATCATTACCGTGTGCAGAGAAATATTGTTTTTTCCAGCATATAATTTTAACATTTCTACTTCAGGTATAACTTTCTCGCTACTGCTATAAATTAAAGTGATATTCTGTAAAAAAGGTAATTTACTAATGGTGTCAACGATTTTTATCTCATCGTTAACACCAGTAACTAAAGGTAGATTTTTACTATTAATCATAGCAGCAGCACAAACAATCGGTTTATTTGTTATATGAGAAATAACAGTTTGGCTGGCTGTCGTGCCTATTGGAATTATTACATCAATATCCTGATCTGTTATTTGCTTTATAATGGCAAGTAAAATATTAGAATCAGCATGAGCATTTTTAACTATAATTTCTGCATCTATATCTTTTAACGACTCTTTAATTCCTGATATAATCTCAGTCATTGCGGCATGTTCAAGTGGAACAATGACTGCTACTTTTTTTTGACCCGCATAAACTGCAGCTGTGATGAATAAAACAAAAAGAAAAGAAAAAAATTTTTGAAAAATATTAGAGATAAACATTTTAATATCCTGTTATAAGTTATAATTTAATAATCAAAATTTAAATTTGCATATAGCAAACACATAAACGCAAAAAATTATCTACGCCAACGCCAATTTTGTATTAAACTATTAACCTTTAAAGATATCATAAATATTTTTAACTGTAGCAATATAAAGTAAAGATAAAAAACTTATCTTTCTTTGACTAGAAGCTAAATAGTCAAGAAAGCTCTACCTTAGAGGCTATCTGTAAATAAATTTTAAGGCTAATTAAATTATTTTTTACTGTAAATTGTAAGACTTGTTTGCAATATAAAGTAATATTCTTGCAACAATCTTATCAATTTTCACTAAAAAAGCTCTTTAATTACCAATTAAAACTTATTTACAGATAGCCTCTTAATTTTTAATGTTTAGCACTATTTTTAGATTATGTCAATAACCAATAAATAGTACTAAAAGAATTACTTGAGCTAGCCTACTTCGATGTCATGACCGCTTTTACGAAACGTTATTATTGCATAAAGTTGTTGCACGGCTACAAACAACCTACTGGATGTCATCCCCGCATAACATTGTTGCGTGGATCGAAAAATGTATTTGGTATCATACCGTGGCTTGACCACGGCATCCAAAGTAACTTTAAAATACTAAATTTTTAGTACTTTAAATTGGATCCCGCGACTTAATCGCGGGATGACAGGGGTGGAATCGATCCACACAGGAATGACCGACACAAGCCATTAATCCTCTTAATGACGATTCAGTACCCATGCAGCAAGGCTTGCAAAATGAAAAAGGAATTCATTTCTTAAACTATGCATTTTCTGTTTGTTCCAATACCGTTTGCCCTAGTAATTGCGATAGAACATCTTGACCTGCTTCAGTCCAACTTACAGGTGGCTCTTCGTTTGGTAAACCTGTACCATAACGATCATTAAATACTCTCACTGCTTGCTGAGTAAATTGATCAAATGTACTTGTGGATTCTACTCCATAACCATATTCTTTTAAATTTTCCTGTAAAGTATTAACTTTTTCTCCAGTACTATCAAGACTTAATAATAATTTACTCTTTTGCTCTTGCGTAGTCTCAAAATATCTACCAAAACCAGCTTCAGCTAATTCTTTCCAAGGAAATTTTGATCCAGGAGCTATATGAGCATTGCCTTCTCGGTTTACAGTTACTTCACCAAGACCGACTAAATCATGTTTTAAATCTAAATTTGGATATCTTTCTGTTACATCCTTAAGAAATTCTTTTAATTTCCCTATTTGCTCTTCAGGAAAATCACTTTTTGCATCATTAATAAGCATGACTCCAATACCAAACTTATTAACACCTACTTCTCCTTTCCAACTACTCTTGCCTGCATAAAAAGCTTGATCTGTTAAATCATTATGATATTCTTTTTGAGTCCCATCCTTATCAATTATGTAATGAACACTTGCACCTCGCTCATCCAATACTTCACGAACAGCCTTAATATCCTTGCTTACAGAATAAGTAATTACTACACAGGTAGGTTTTACTCCTTCCGGTCTTGGGACCATATATTTACCATTTGGACTATTGGTATTACTAATACCGTTATTTTCAATAGCCTTACTTTTACTCATAACCTTCCTCCAATATATTTAATAATTGTTGACGGTTCAGAATTTACTAAACCTTAACAAAAATTAATACTTTGGTAATGCTAAGTCAATGAAAATTTAAATATTATTCACAAGGTATCGATACTGATCTGACACGTTCAATGATTATTTTTCTAATATTTGTAGTAAATGCTCTAGTTAACGATAAAAGTGCTCTTTCCATAGTCCTTGATAATTCTTTATAATCAAAAGAGACGTCATGTTCATATTGCCCTTCTGCTTCAGCAATATTATTTAAGAAATCACTTGCTATTTCTTTGAATAGATATTCAATTTTATTATTAGGAGTATTTTCATTGTCAGCTTTTAACTTTTCTTCTTCAGAACTATTAAAGCAATATTTTAAAGGCGTATTTAAAACTTTTGCAAAAACACATAACCTACTTATAGGTATATTACTTAAACCTTCTTCATATTTTTTAACTTGGAGAACACTAATATCGAAAAAGCTTGCCCTAATTCCTTTTGGCTAATACCTACAGCAAGACGTCGTTCTTTTAAACGTTCACTTGCAAGTTTGTCTGGATGTTTTATTGAATCATTCATTTTAACAATAAGCTTTAATTAAAAATTAATTATTAATAAAGGCTATTCAACTTTAATGCAGTATATATTACTTTATATTTAATCAAGCAACTTTATTAAAAATTAAATATAATAATGCTAAAACCCTTTGGTTATCAAGAATCAAGGCTAATAAATAATTAATTAAAAGTATAAAAACGATGAGTAATAAAATAGTAAAATTACCGAATTGCGAGAATATAGTGGGAGAGATTAGTTTTTTAGGAATTAAACCTTGAGTATCATTTATTTCATTTAGATTTAGTTTTTTTATTGTTCTGCCAAAAGGATCTACTATAGCTGAAATACCGTTATTCGCTACTCTAATCATAGGTAAACCGTTCTCTACGGCTCTACTTCTACTAATATGAAAATGCTGATATGGACCGCTGGATTTACCATACCATGCATCATTTGTAATATTAATTATTACATCGGCTATTTCATTATTCGTCCGTACAAAATCAGGAAAAATAGATTCATAACAAATCAAAGGTTTAATTTTAAGATTATATTTTTCAAGATAAACAAGCCCTCCGTTTCCTTCTTTATAATCAATTAAACCATGAGTTAATTTTTTAAACGGTAGTATCTTTTTAAGGGGCATATACTCACCGAAAGGTACTAAATGTGATTTATGGTATTCAAATAATTTATGATTATTTTTATCAAGAGCATACATAGCTGAGTAAAGTTCAAACTCATCACCTTGTTTTTTATTATCCGCAATTCCTCCTGTTATCAAAATAGCATTTGTAGAATTTAGCATTTTTAATAATTTTGATTTAACTTGCGGTATATCATCAGGTACTACTAATGCTGCCTCAGACCAAATAATTAAATCGGTAGGTTCCAAATTTTCCGATAAATTAATATGTAGCATTAAATTATGCCAAAATTCTTCTTCATTCCATTTTTCGGTTTGAGGTATTGAAGGTTGCACTAATCGTACTTTTATATCAGTGAAATTTGTATGGTTATTACTTAGCCTTACTGCTCCATAAATGACAATGATGGTTAATACTAGGACTGAACTAGCTAGTAATATTTTTAACTGAGTAAATTGCTTGCTAAATAAAGGATAAGCTGATGTAGAAATATATATAACTATAAAACTAAGGCCATATATCCCTATTATACTTAAAGGCTGTATTAAAATATCCGAAAACGAAAAAGCATAACCAATCAAATTCCAAGGAAGACCGGTAAAAATCCATGAACGTACCCACTCAAATAATACCCAACATAAACAGAATATAAATTGGTAATATTTATTATTTTTAGCAAAAAAACTAAGCGTGCAGCTTGCCGATATAAAGCAAGCTAAAACTATAGGTAGTCCAAATAACGCAAAAGGAATTGCCCACCAAAAATCTGCAATATAAACGCTAACACCGATACTTATCCAATATATTCCACTTAAAAAATGCCCAAAACCGAATAAATAACCAAATTTTGTGGCTTCTTGCCAATTTTCGGATTTTTGAACTATATAACATAAGTAAGATAACGTTAATAATGCCGGTATAAAGAAAGTCGGAGCAAAAACTAAACCGCTTAATATCCCTAGCAGTAAACATACGATTTTAGGTTTATACATTTTTATCGATTATTTGTTTACAAAATAATACATAATGCTATCATTTCAGCAAGTTTTAATATAATGAGTAAATAAATGACTACAGGATTACTACAAGGAAAAAAAGGCTTAATTACAGGTATTGCAAATAATATGTCAATATCGTGGACGATTGCACAGCTTGCTAAAAAACACGGAGCAGAGCTATGGTTTACTTATCAATCGGGAGTACTAGAAAAACGAGTTAAACCACTCGCTAAGGAAATAGGTTGTAATTTTGTTAGTGAACTTGATGTTACGAAGCCAAAATCAATTAGTAATTTATTTGATGATATAAAAGAGAAATGGGGTAGCTTCGATTTCTTACTTCACGGTATGGCTTTTGCCGATAAAAATGAATTAAAAGGACGTTATGTTGATACTAGCTTAGAAAATTTTCATAATTCTTTACATATATCATGTTACTCTCTTTTAGAACTCTCAAGGTCCGCAGAAGCCTTAATGCATAACGGCGGAAGCATTGTGACATTAACTTACTACGGCGCTGAAAAAGTTATACCTAATTATAACGTTATGGGAGTAGCCAAAGCTGCACTTGAGGCTAGTATAAAATATCTAGCAAACGATATGGGAGAAAATAATATTAGGGTAAATGCTATTTCGGCAGGACCTATCAAAACTTTAGCATCTAGTGCAATAGGTGATTTTAGTACTATGCTTAAATCTCACGCTGCAACCGCACCGTTAAAACGTAATACTACCCAAGAAGATGTAGGAGGAGCAGCAGTATATTTATTTAGTGAATTATCTAAAGGTGTTACCGGTGAAATCCATTATGTAGATTGCGGTTATAATATTATGGGAAGTAATAAATTATAAATTATTGTAGGGATTAATGTCATTCCCGCAAAAGCCTTGCTTGTGTAGACCAATAAAATCTGTGTCACCCCGTGGCTTGACCACAGGGTCCATAAAAACAATAAAAATACTAATAATATTAGTATATTAAGCTAGATCCCGTGAATAAAGCACGGGATGACAACTGTATTTTTCAAGTCACACAACAAAATCATCACAATCCATGATTTCTTTTTTTGAGGTGTTCAGGTTTTGGAGGAACAGGCGGTTTTTTAGACTTTGCCTGAACCTTTTTAGCCTCTAACGGCAATGCCAGATTATTGAATCTATTTAACTCTTTTGAGATTTGTTTTAACTGTTCTTGTACTTCTATCTTTAAAGGAGTATGAGAATTTTTCATTTCACTATTTATTATAGTGCCTATTTTCTCAAGATTTTCTTTAGAAATAGAATATGATTTTATACCTATATAATTAACAATCTTTGACCACCAATTTTGTCCTTTATCTAATCCTTGATATATTACATCTACTAAATCATTTTTTTTGAATGTTAATATATAATCAGAAGCTCCTTCTAAAGATTTAGATAAATGCCTTTTTATTTCTCCTTGTCTCTTATCTTCAATATTTACCTTTTTGTCTTTCTTGAGTTTTGTTATTGCTTTTTCAATTATTGAAGATATCTTAGTTTCTTTTCCTTCATGTGCTTTATTTTCTAAATTTTCTTTGGTATTAAAATTTATATTAGTTCCTATTTTAGCATCTACTAATTGTTTAGCATACTTACCGTTAGGATCTTGTATTTCTCGCTCTATCTCAGCAGATTTTAAACCTAATTTTGTATATATATCTGATTCTCGAAAAAGTGGAGCATATAATAAAAAATTAATACTTTGAGCTATTCTACTATCTATCAAATCTTTAGAATCTCTTTTGGGATAAAATTTTTCTTGTAAAATACGATAGTGATCTAATATTCCCTGTGTTATATCTTTTACATCAAGAGATTGTAATTCTCCTTTATCATTAAATTTTGCTTTCATACCTGAGCGTTTGGCTTCCAATAATAATATTTCTTGAAAAACTTTATTATTAGGAGTACGACAAACGAAATTAGGATCGTTATCCGGCATTAATTCATTTGCATTTTCCATTATTACTTGATTGAGTTTATGTAATTGCTCTTTATTAAGTTTTTTATCTAACAAACTTATAAAAGCTTCTCTTTGTTTTTGCTTACTTGCAGTACTAAAAGCCTGCTGCATCTTTTGCAAAACAACAAAATCAAAATTTTTGTTACCTATTTCTTGGATAACTAAATTTGCTAAATTTTTTGTTTCAGTATTTACTGTTTCTTTTTTATTTTTTGTAGCCATATTTAGTATTAATCTCACTTATAATTATTTAAATAATAATGATAGATTAAATTAATTTCTAGATGTTTTTACTATATTTATAATCAAAACTTTAAAACAGTATCTAGCAAGTCATACTGGTTCTGAGCTATTACCCAAAATTTCTATTGATTCTATTGTGTCATTATGCGATTGACTATGCATTACTAAATCTAAAAGATTTGAACATGTTAAATTGCTAATATAAACACCTTTTACATCATTTAATACATAATCAACCACTAATAATTTAGAATCAGCAGAAGTGCCATATAATGACATTTTTGTCTCAAATAATTTTTTAAATGTATCTAATTCAAGTAACTCTGCACATACAGCATGTTCTTTAATATCTCTACTTACAAATAAACTCATTATGCTTCGTGCTAAACTATTTTTAATATAAAAGCCTTTTAAGCATTCAATAAAATTTTCAAAAAAATTTAGTTCTTCAAAAGGAAGGTTGAAATCAGGTAATAATTCTTGATATAATTTTTTCTGCAATTCCTTTTTTTCAATTAGTTCTTCAAAAGGAAGGTTGCAATCAGGTAATAATTCTTGATATAATTTTTTCTGCAATGCCTCCTCCTCAAATTTTTTCAAATAGAAATTATCAATTAATAGCTTGTAAAGCTCAAGTATCCCACTAGGAAAGTTAATTTTCAAAGTTCCTTTTTTATCAATTTCTACAGTAAACCTGTTTTCTTTTGCTTCTAAATATATTAGATCTCGAAATATACTATCCTCTTTTGTTCTACGAAGTAAAAAAGCTGCATCTTTAGAATCAACTAAATCTAAAGCATGTTTCATTATTGTTACATTAAGCTCATGTAACATATTGTTAGATATCACCTCTTCTGCACATGCTAGAAAAGATTTTTTATCATCTATTTTTAATTTCCTTAAATTTTCTAGAACTTCTAAAGTTATTTCTCCTTGTTGAATTTTTTTAAGTAACTCATGATAGTTGCTAAATTTTACTTCTTGATTTTTGCATCCTAACCCGGCATAAACATTGCATCCTGATTCTTGCTTTTGAGCTAATCCAGGATATTCTTTTTCAATTTCTCTAGGTTTACTAATACAAGAGCTCATAATGTCTTTTAGCTTCATATAATTTATTCCTTACATTTAATAAGGAATATTATATTGAGTTAAGAAATATTAACAAGTACTTTGATAGAAGATTAAGATAAATTAATTTTTATTGAGAGGATGATGCAACAATGCTTTTTTGAGATGATTAGTTTGAAGATGAGTATATATTTGGGTAGTAGATATATCAGCGTGACCAAGCAGCTCTTGAATTACTCTTAAGTCTGCTCCGCCCTCAAGCAAATGACTTGCAAAACTGTGACGTAATATATGCGGAGAAATATACTCAGGGTTAAGTCCTGCATAAAGGGCAGCAGATTTTAACAGAATAGCAAAATTTTGCCTAGTCATATAACCCGCTAAAGCTGATGAGGGAAATAAATAAATTAGATTTCTTGGTTTAGCTTTATTCACAAAAACACCTCTAATTGCAAGATATTTAGCAATACTGATAACTGCCTGTTCATTTATTACTATGACTCTTTCCTTATTACCTTTACCAAGTACCGAAAATATTTTTCTTACTTCTCCTTTAGACGTTTTATTAGTCAGAATATCAGCAAGCTTAAGACTAACAAGCTCCGAGACTCTAAGACCGCTAGCATAAAGCAAATGAATCATAGCATTAAGCCTGATACCTTCAGGAGAATTATCTTGAGAGCAATGTTCAAGTAACGATTTAATTTGAGCTATAGATAATATTTCGGGAAGTTTATTTTGATATTTGGGCAAATCTACGTTAAGAACCGGATTAAACGCGGTATGGTTTTCGCTAATTAAAAATTCATAATAACTTTTTATAGTTGAGATTTTTCTGTTGATTGAACGTGCTTGCAAATCATTACTTGCTAGATACTCAATCCAGTCTCTAATATTCTCAGTAGTAATATTTAATTCGGATAATTTTTGTTTAGCAAGATAATTTTGAAAATCGAATAAGTCACGCTTATAGCTAAGTATAGAATTTTTTGACAATGCTCTCTCGGCTAAAAGCATTTCTAGGAATTGCGCAATAAATTCCATAAGATGTTTTAATTTCTATAATGGAGGCCAGGGTCGGAATCGAACCGACGCATAGAGGATTTGCAGTCCACGGCATTACCACTTTGCTACCCAGCCTAATCAGTGTCATACCACAATCCTATGTCATTCCTGCGAAAGCAGGAATCCATAAACGGATAATTGTATTTTTACTGGATTCCCGCTTTCGCGGGAATGACATAAATACTACCAACATCCATACAAAAAAGCAACTATTTTTATATTAAACTCCTAATCCTTACAGGATATTTAAACGATTTATCCTTCATACAATTCAAGAACTGGCTAACTGAATCTACTATATCGTCATTTTTAATATGGGGAAAATTCAGTAATTCCTTTAAAATTATGCTTGATTGTTTAGGTATTAGAACACTATCTGATTGCAATAAAGGAACTACCGAGGCGAATCTTGTAACTTTATCAAAGCTTGGCTTAATCCCTATCACTCTAATATTACCACCTAAAATCCTATATCTTGCATCAATTGTTGACCACTTGCTTTATCTTCGATTAATATAAATTTTGACTGATATTCTCTAGCTAATTTTTCCGTCAAATTCTTAAGCTCAGGATAATTAATTTTTGCCGTACTAATGATACTAGATAATATTTCTGTTCAAGAATCCCCCATATATTACAATTAATTGCCGTATCCCAGCTTTGCACAAAATAATCAAATCTTGAAGGTAGATTTTCATAAAATCTAATATCTTCCATATTCAGTAACGATGACCTTATAGCTGTCTAATAACTTTACCACTAAGATATTGATATTCTTTATTCATTAATTTAAAGGAGTAATCTTGAATGCTAATCGCCGGAATTTTTAAATGATGCCATGAATTGCTATTATTAAGTAGATAACCGGATAAATTATCCGTATGCAGACGCTGCATAACTAAAACTATCGCTCCCTTATTACGATTATTTAGTCTGCTAACAAAAGTTTGCTCAAACCAATCTATAACTTTCTTACGTATTTTATAAGAATGAATTTGCGTGGGGTTATGAGGATCATCGATAATTAAGATATCACCGCCCTCACCTGTTGCCGATCCCCCAACCGATGTTGCAAATCTAAAGCCATGAGCTGTCGTTAAAAACTTACTTTTTTGATTATGGGGTTTACTAAGGATAGTACTTGGGAAAAGTTCTTTATACCAATCAGAATTTAAAATGAACTGACAATCTAGTGAGTGTTTAATACTAAGTATTTGAGAATAGCTGGCAACCATAATCCTTTTGGTAGGATGAACCCCTATAAATAAGCAGGCTAAGCAACGCTAACACAAATAGATTGTAGTAAGCTCCTTGGCGGTATATTAATTATTAAACGATTAATATCACCGCTTTGCACGGCATTTAAATAATCGGTAATTATTCTTATATGCTTACTTGGATAATACTCCGCTCCAGGATTAATAGTATTAAATACCTTAATTATAAAACTATGAAAATCCTGTCGTAAAATAGAATTTAAGAGTTCTTTAGAGTGGAGCATATTGTACCTACATCGTCATTGCGAGGAAAAATTGTAAGTTTTGACTAAGCAATCTCCGGCAAGATTCCTAAGATTGCCACGCTCCTTGAAATCACTTGCAATGACCTTAAAACCTTATCATAAATTATCATTGCCATTAATCCCCGATAGTATATAATTTTGAAAAATAATATATTTATCTATGAAATTACTAAAAATTATTTTTATCATTACTATATGCATTAATTTTCCTATATTCGCAGAAAATTTAGAGTCGGTTACTACAACCGAAGATATTGAAAATGACGTATTTATCCCTCTTGATGAAAATCATCCTATTTTAAATCCAAACGATAATATTAATGATAGTTCTGAGTTTAAGAATTATACAAATGGCAAAATTATTGCTCTAAATAACATTACTGCTACTTCTGAAGAGATAGATTTTAAAGTCGGGGAAGAAAAATATTTCGGTAATATAAAAATCAAATTGCACAAATGTATAAAAAACCTTGATCCATATAATGAAGATAATTATTTGTTGATGACCATAACGGAATATAAAATGGACGAAGATCCTAATTTACTCTTTCAAGGATGGATGATTTCTTCAAGCATTTCACTTTCAACGTTTGAACACCCAATCTACGAAATTTTTGCTAAAGATTGTTTTTAGATGCAATATTTAATTTCAAGTTTAATATTTTTAATTCCAAGCCTTGGGATGCTGGCGGGCTTATCCGCTGCAGCTACTGTTACAATTTTTTTGCTTATATCATTCCTGCGAGGTATTAATCGTCATTGCGAGCGACTGAAAGGAGCGTGGCAATCCAGTAACAATGTCATACCGTGGCTTGACCACGGTATCCAAAAAATAAAAAAAGACTGGATCCCACTACAAGCTCACGGGATGACAATGTTATTCACCGCTTGGTGCTTTATATCTTGTTTATTCGCAATTCATCTTATTAATAGCTTAGCTACTTTTACTCAAGTTTTTATACTATTATTTCTTGGCTTTGCAGTTAGTAATTCTGCTCCTTTTCAAAATCGCTTACAGCTTAAAAAAGCCTTAATATTCGGAATTCTCACAGCAATATTATTATTCTTCATCGAATATTCTTCTAATGGATTTTTAACAAGAATATTCAAAACTAGTTTTGGCTTATATATGCTAGATCGTGGTTGTGCTTTACTTTCAATTACCGCTTGGGTAGCGATTATAATTTTACTTTCTAACGGCAAACGACATGCCTTAATGCTATATATATTAGTACTTTATTTACTAAGTATTTCCGATAGTTTAGCAAGTTTTTTAGGTTTCAGTATAGGAGGAGTAATATTTATTTTAACAAGATTTATGAAGCCGATATTTTTCACATTAATCGCAATAAGTTTAATTACCGGCTCGTTACTATTTCCTGTGATAGCTAAACAAATAGAACCACAAGATTTATCTGAAAAATATTTAGCTACACAACCTTCCGCTGCTCATCGTTTATTTATTTGGCATTTCGTCGCAAACAAAATCATTGAAAAGCCGATTTTAGGCTATGGCTTAGCTTCTTCTAAATATATCGAAGCTGGTGATAGTGAAATGATCGATTACAACGGAGAAAAATGGCATCCTTTGCCGCTTCATCCTCATAATAATATATTACAAATTACTCTTGAACTCGGTATAATAGGTTTAATATTATTTTTATGCTTAGTTTATAAATATCTCAAACAAATTAGTAATCTCGAAAATAAAAATTTCAAGGCAATTGCCTATGCATGTTTTATAAATTACTATATTATCGGCATGATTTCATATAATATTTGGCAAATATGGTGGATATCAAGCGGTATTTGGGTACTAGTTTTAATGAAGCTACTAGTTAAACCTGATATTGTCATTGATAATTGATGCTATTTGAGGTAAATATAGAGTTAAGTGTCATTAAATCTACGTCATTGCAAGCAGCCGTAGGCTGCGTGGCAATCTCATCAAATATCCTGAGATTGCTTCGTCGCATTACTGTGCAATTCTTCTCGCAATGACGGAACAATATAATAAAAAACATATGCTACAAAACTCAGCACTTTTACAAGAATATCTACCGATTGCTATATTTTTCGGTATTGCGGTATTGGTTTCCGGTTTAATAATGATTCTACCTAACCTATTATCGACAAAAAAATATAATCAAGATAAGCTAGAACCTTATGAGTGCGGTTTTGAGCCTTTTAGCGATGCAAGATCAAAATTTGACATATGTTTTTACTTAGTTGCTATTTTATTTATTATCTTTGATCTTGAAATTGCATTTTTAGTGCCTTGGGCTATTAGTCTTAATACGATAGGTAAAATAGGCTTTTTCTCAATGATGTTTTTCTTATTCGTACTTATTATCGGGTTCATATATGAATGGAAGAAAGGAGCTTTAGACTGGTAGTAATATGAAAAATAATTTTTATCAAGAAGACGAATTATTAAGTAATGAGCTTTCTAATAGAGGATTCTTACTCACTAAAGTTGATAACGTTATAGGCTGGGCGAGAGCTAATTCCTTATGGCCTATGACTTTTGGGCTTGCTTGTTGTGCTGTTGAGATGATGCAGGCAGCAGCAAGTAGATATGATATGGATCGCTTCGGTATGTTATTTAGACCAAGTCCAAGACAGTCCGACCTTATGATAGTTGCAGGAACGCTTACTAACAAAATGGCACCGGCTCTACGTAAAGTATATGATCAGATGGCTGAACCTAAATGGGTGCTTTCAATGGGTAGCTGTGCCAATGGCGGCGGCTATTACCACTTTTCCTATTCGGTAGTGCGTGGCTGTGATAGAATCGTACCGGTTGACGTATATGTCCCTGGCTGCCCTCCTACCGCCGAAGCATTAATTTACGGGCTGATGCAGTTACAGAAAAAAATTAAACGCACTACAGGTTTTAAGTATGACGCTAGACAAACTCATTGAAAGACTTGCAGCTAAATCTAGCATTTTAATCACTCCGATCACGGTTAAAGATTACCTAGCTTATAAAATCGAGCCGAATTTTTTATTGCCGTTTTTAAAAGCTTTAAAAGAATCGGAAGAATTACGCTTCACTTTACTTACTGATTTATTTGGGGCTGATTTTCCTCAGAATAACGTAGTCAATTCAGTTGGGCTTGACCACAAGGAGCAAGGCGCAAAGCCTATAACTAATAGGAGAACGACGAGCAACAATGTAGGCGAGTCCAAATCAATTGACTATAAAAGGTTTGAAGTAGTATATAATTTATTAAGCTTAAAATTAAATAAGCGTCTTATAATAAAAGTATATATATCTGAAAAAGAAACTATACCTTCAGCAATGAATATATTTAGTGCCGCTTGTTGGTATGAGCGTGAAGTTTATGATATGTACGGGGTAAATTTCGAGGGTAATGACGATAAAAGACGCATACTAACCGATTACGAATTTGAGGGGCATCCATTACGTAAAGATTTCCCGTTAACAGGCTATACACAAGTTAAATATGATGAGAAGCTAAAAACAGTAGCTTATGCACCGGTCGATTTAGACATAGAATATCGTGAGTTTGATTTTAGCTCGCACTGGCATAGCCCGAGTTATGTATTGCCAGGTGATGAGAAGGCAACCGATGTCATTCCTGCGAAAGCAGGAATCCAGAAATAAAATGAATGTCATCCTGTGACTTGATCGCGGGATCCAGAAAAAATACAAAAGACTGGACCCCGTGGTCAAGCGAACTAGGTAACAGTAGGAAAAATACTATGACTAACAACACCAAAACTATAACTCTAAACCTTGGTCCACAGCATCCGGCAACTCACGGAGTTTTAAGGTTAATCCTTGAGATGGACGGGGAAGTAGTAAATAATGCCGACCCTCATATTGGGTTACTTCATCGTGGTACGGAAAAGCTTATTGAGCATAAAACATATTTGCAGGCTATACCATATTTTGATCGTCTTGATTATGTTTCGCCGATGTGTCAGGAACATGCATTTGCTTTAGCTGTTGAGTCGTTATTAGAATGCGAAGTCCCACGAAGAGCTCAGTTTATCAGGGTACTATTCTCAGAGCTAACAAGAATTTTGAACCATACTTTGAATATTGGCAGCCAAGCTTTAGATATCGGTGCTACTACTCCTTTATTATGGCTCTTTGAAGAGCGAGAAAAGATCATGGAATTTTACGAGCATGTTTCCGGCTCTCGTATGCATTCAAACTACTTTAGACCGGGCGGGGTTGCAGCAGATTTACCCGAAGGTTTACTTGAGGATATAGATAAGTTTATAGAACAGTTTCCTCCTAAACTTCACGATATTGAAAGTCTACTAAATGAAAATAGATTATGGAAACAACGTTTAGTAGATATCGGCGTTGCGTCTCAAAAAGAGGCAATGGACTGGGGGTTTTCAGGACCAATGCTTAGAGGTTCGGGTATAGCTTGGGATTTACGCAAGTCAAACCCTTATGACGTTTACGATGAAATGGACTTTAAAGTACCAATCGGCAAAAACGGTGATTGTTACGACAGATATTTCGTTCGTATGCTTGAAATGTACGAATCAATCAAGATAATCAAGCAATGTATAGAAAAAATGCCGAAAGGTGCAATTAAAACCGATGATCCTAAATTAACACCACCGACAAGAGCCAAAATGAAAGAATCTATGGAAGCAATGATTCATCATTTTAAGCTCTATACGGAAGGATATGACGTCCCAGCCGGCGAGACCTATAAAGCCGTAGAAGCCCCTAAAGGCGAATTTGGTGTATATTTATACTCGCAAGGAGGTAATAGACCTTATAGATGTCGTATTAAAGCACCCGGCTTTGCTCATTTGCAAGGACTAGATTTTATGTCTAAAGGTCATTTAATGGCAGATGTTATTACTATTATTGCAACGCTTGATATAGTATTTGGTGAGATAGATAGGTAATATATTTGTCATGCCGTGGGCTTGTACTTACGTTGCTCTGTCATTCCTGCGAAAACAGGAATCCATAAAATAAAACTAAAAAACAAAAAATGTATTGGGTATATATATTATGCTCTAATAAGCATGGTACTTTATATATTGGTATTACTAATAATATAATACGTCGTGCTTATGAACATAAACAAAAAATAATAAAAGGTTTTACCTCAAAATATAATATTATAAAGCTTGTTTATACAGAAGAATTTACTGATATTCAAGAAGCGCTTACAAGAGAAAAAACTTGAAAAAATGGCAACGTAGTTGGAAAATAGAACTGATAGAAAAAACTAATCCTGAATGGAAAGATTTAATTAAATAGTTCTACGGATTCCTGCTTGCACAGAAATGACATAAAACTATACCGTACTAAAAATATATGAATACAAAAATTACAAATTTTACATTTGATAAGAAAAATTTAAATCTAGCAGAAGAGATTATAAAAAAATATCCACCGCATGGAAAAAGAAGTGCAATACTTCCGCTGCTTGATCTAGCACAACGTCAAAACGGCGGCTGGCTACCTGTTCCTGCTATCGAATATGTCGCAAATATGTTAGCAATGCCTTATATACGGGCTTATGAGGTTGCAACATTTTATACTATGTTTAACTTAAAGCGAGTTGGTAAATATCATATCCAAGTATGTACTACTACTCCTTGCTGGCTGCGTGGTAGTGATGATATAATGAAAATTTGCGAAAAGAAATTAGGTGTAAAACTCAAAGAAACTACTGAAGATCAAAAATTTACTTTAAGCGAGATAGAATGTTTGGGAGCATGCGTTAACGCTCCGGTCGTACAAATTAATGACGATTATTATGAAGATCTAACTCAAGAAAAAATGGGGAAAATAATAGACAAGCTTCAAAATGACTAGAATCTTATTATTATTACTTAGATTTTATCAATATTTCATTTCTCCACTACTTGGCAATAATTGCCGGTTTCACCCCACTTGTTCTGAATATGCCAAAGAAGCTATATCAATGCACGGCAGCATAAAAGGCTTGTGGCTTACCTTTAAAAGAATCATCAAATGTCAACCGTTTTGCGACGGCGGATATGATACCGTTCCAATCTCTATAAAAAATTCTAAACCACTTAATAAAAAAATATAAATTATGTTTATTGTAAACCTTAAATATACCTTAGGCTTAGATCTTTCTTCTGTTGAAAAATTTATGCTGAATATGAAATTACTAACTTCACTCCTACAAAATGGCATAAGAATTTAAATATTTTTTTTCAAAAACATGAATAAACTAATCCCTTTACCTCGTGAATTTTTTGCAAGAGATACTAATGTAGTAAGCACTGAGTTAATCGGTAAAGCTCTTTATTTCCAAGGTAAAACAGCTATCATTACTGAAACTGAAAGCTATATAGGGCAGAATGATCCTGCTTGCCATGCAGCAAGAGGGCGGACAAAAAGAACGGATATAATGTTTGGTCCTGCAGGCTTTAGCTATGTCTATTTAATTTACGGAATGTATTATTGTTTAAATTTCGTAACCGAAGCTAAAGGCTTCCCTGCTGCGACCTTAATAAGAGGCGTACATGTTATTTCGCCTGAAAATCTATACCTCAACGGTCCGGGTAAATTATGCAAATATTTAGGAATTAACATTTCTCATAATAAATGCGATCTTATAAATAACAACGAATTTTTTGTCGGCGATATCGGCTTAAAGCTACCCTACTCTACTACTGCTCGTATAGGTATTACTAAAGGCACGGATAAATTATGGCGTTATGTTGTTACAGATATCACTAATTTAATCTCTCAATATAATGTACAGCCTTAATAAGGTCATATTGATTTACGGCAAAAGGACCTTGAAAAGGTTTGTCTAATATAAATAATAACAAAAGCATTGATGATGAAGTGATACAAACTAAACCAACCGAAATCTTATGTAAATAAAGCTTGGTGCCAAGCATACAGACAAAAATTAAATTAATAGCAGTCATTCATACATACAACTATCCAATATTGAATTAAGGAAAATAGGACATTTTAATCCTGTTATACCTTACTGTATAAAGCTCTTTTATCTCCTCAATGATGTCCTGCTTAGTCAATAGCTGCATTTGCTCGCTTGTTTTATAAGCTTGTAGTCTCTTATTAATATCTTGGAGGAAACTAAGAGCTTCATGACCGATTGGCTTGCCGTCTTTCATTAATTGCCATTCACGCCGCATTACACCTTTGGTATAATTTTTAATATCTAGATAAATTGTAGGCCTCATTTCATGAGGAAGCCAACCTACACTATCTGCAAGCCTCATCAACACTATAGATTCTGCTGCCACCCCTTCTTGTACTTTATTAAAATTACCGAGTAAATAAATTAATACAAAACCGGTTGATACTGCATACATACTACCGACTACACCCGATAAAAACCCGCCAAGACTTCCAAGCTCTTCTTTTGGAAAATTATTAGGAATAATGTATTTTGTTAAATATAAACATCCCGCACAAAAACCCATCAAAACAATATTAGGCACGGTATAGATAAAGTCAATTATATGATTACATAGTATTATTAACCATGTCCTGCTGAATATTTATGTAATAGAATTTGATAAGGTAATCCCTCATAAGCAGCTTTTTGTTTTATTCTCATTAAATCACTACTAGAAATACGAATATTTATTCGAGTATCTTTTTTTAAATCATTAGCTGCTGCCACTTGTGCTATATGTTTCTCTTGTTCAAAATTTTTAATTCTTTGCCATTCATCATTTTCAAAAGACTCCAGCAATGCGTTTTCTTCAGCATCTAGTATTATATTTGATATATTCTCTTTATTTCTCATTACTTTTTCCTATTTTTAGATATTTCTGAGTAGCTTTGTGACGTGGAATAATAGTCTTTAAAAAAACTGTTCCATCAACTTCAATAATAAAAGGCACTAAATAGGCGTATTCATTAAATTTAACTATATAAATTTTTTGCTCTGAATATTTATTAGGATTTGGATGTTCTATTATATCCAATAAACAATTACTTTCTATAACTGATATTATTTCTTCAAAACTTACCTTGCGCTCACTTATTAAGTTATAATTTTTTTCAGCCGAAAAGCTATAATTATATTTCTTTGTCATCTTATGATATTAGTACAATGTATGCTTTATGTCCACACTACACTTCCATCTCTTCTAAGACCACTGTAGAATCAGCAAGTTTAGTAATTTTTTCAATTTTTAACCGAGCTTCTTTTAGTTTTTTCTCACAATGATTCTTAAGTAAAATACCTCTTTCAAAGCTATTAACTGCCGTCTCTAGACTCTCTTGTCCGTTATCTATTTTTTTAACAATTTCCTCAAGCTCTTTTAAAGCTTCTTCAAAGCTAATATTTGCTTCTAAAGTTTTAGTATTAGTCATTTATTTTTATTTTTTAATGGTTATCTGTAGTAATTGTGTCTTCAGTTGTTTGGGGTATAAGTAATTTTTTTAGCTCACTACTATCAAAAGTTTTCTTAGGAGCAAAAATACTCCCTTGCATTTTTATATTAAGATGTGCCAAGCTATCTTTATCAGAACTTGTATTTGAGGTATTTAACTTAACAAGCCTTGCCGGCACGTAAAATGATAAAATACTAGATGCATCCATATCAAAATTATATATGTTAACTGCAAAAGAGGCTGCACCGCTACTATATTGTGTTGTAAATTTTACTTTCTTTAAAAGGACAATACCTTTTTGTAGTTCAATATCACCGCTTATACCTCTAATATTTTCTTGTCCTGTGGTTATAGCACTATTTATATCTTTATCTAAATTTTGTACCTTATAATCAGCTGTATCAATTTTTTCTATAAAAGCATCAATTGCAAAATTATTAACATCTATATTGTTTATAGCAAATTGTGATTTTGTAGTAAGGTTATATAGCTGGCTTTGAAGAGTGTTACCGTTAGTTTCTAAACTACCGCTTATACTTATTTTTCCGCCACTTGCAGTAAATATTTTAGGCATAAGAGCTGAAACTTTGTTTAAATCTATTGTATTTAAAGCATATACGAAATTTATAGCATAAGGTTCTAATAAAATATTGCCGTTACCTTGAAGGTTACCGCCTAATAATTCTGCTTCAATATTATTAAATTGTAATAAATTATTATTATTTGCTACATAAAATTTAACATTTTTCAATATTAAATCATTTTGTAATAATGTCGACAATGTACCGGAAACTTGTAAGGTAGCTTTATCTAAACTATAATCATTTATTAATTTATTTCTTAAATTAAGCATTCCTGCTGGTGATAATAAATCAGTAGTAAGATTACCGTCCTTAATTTCTACGGTCAAAGACGGTAATACACTCGATGCATCTAAGTTCCAGCTAGTTGATAAATAGCTGTTAGCAGTTTTAAAATCTAAATTACTAATTTTTATATTAGCTGGTATGATTTTAGCAAGCAAATTCATTTTGTCAAATACATGATCGTTATACTTAACGCTATCTATCAGAATATCTAAATTAGCTAAATATCCTATTGTTCTAATAGGGATGAATTTACTTGGATAATCTAGAGCTTTCATATCTTTAGTTAAATTTTTTGTAAATTCGATAAGCGGCGAAATTATTGGATACGTTCCACTGCTTAAGTCAAGCGAAGATATATTAAGCGTAGCATCTAACCGAGGTGTTTGAGCAATAAATTTACTAGAAAAATTTCCTGATAAATTTAAATTATCTGTTTTGAGTAATAAATTTTTAAAAAATAAATCTATTAAAGTGAGTTTTAAATCCGATGACAAGCTAAAAGGAATAGCTTCTTTAATAGTAACGTCGTTAAATCCTAAAATATTCAGTAACGAATTTATATCGTTGTGCTTTAAATAAAACTGTCCATCGAACATACTTCTAACGGCATTCTGTGTTACATTACCTGTAAGCTTAAATTCTCCACCTGATTTAATATTACCTGAAAATTCATTTATCTTTAAAGTACCCTTTGATAAGTTAGAAGAAAAGACTATTTTTTCTAGTTTTTCATTATTACTTAAAATTATTTCGTTAATTACCAAGTCTGTTTTAAGTAATTTATTGGCAAAAATAAATCTAATATTTGAAGAAGAAGTATTAAATGTTACCTCTGCATTTGGAGAAATTAACGAACTTAAATCTATTTTAGGAAAATCTAGTTTTACATTAGTAGTAATATTATCATTTTTAGCAATGTTAACAAATCCATGACCAATAATAAAAGATGATGCTATTACTATGTCTTTTAGCTCTATTTCATCTTCATTATTTGAAATATTAAATTTAACGTTTACTGCCTCATGTTGATTAAATTTATTAAAAAGATGGTGTAAATCCGGTAATATATTATACATTACCGATGCTAAATTTTTAATCTGATATTCACCACTACCGCTAGTAAGCTTAGAATCTTTGTAAATTTGCGATAACTTAAAACCATAATCATTATTATCAATATTAAGACTAAAATCTACTATATCGTCACGTTTATTAATTGAACCTGAAATTTTACCTATATAGTTACTTGTAGTTTTAAATATGTAATTAGACGATAAAGCATTTTCTTTTTTTAATATAAAATTATTAAA